>NZ_VRMC01000189.1:0-3470 GCF_008369905.1 Pseudonocardia sp. EV170527-09 | reverse complement strand
ATCCCGGTCGCCGAGGACAGGATCCCGACGCCGATCACCAACGACAGGGCCAGGGCCGGTTCCAGCAGGATCGCCGCAGCCGGGCTGGTGTCGGGGGTGACGTCGTCATGGTGGTGGCGCACCGCGCGCTGGCTGGCCGCGGCGATTGACCCGAAGATCCCGGCGAACGCCATGATCACCGCCCGGGTCATGTCGGTCAGGCCTTCACCGAGGTTCGGGTCCTCGGTGAACACCGCCCCCACACCGCGGCCTTCCTGCCCGGTTTTCGGGGTGACGACCTGGGTGAAGTCCCCCGACCCCAGGCCCAGCTCCAGCAGGCCATGGGTGATCCCGTCCGCAGCGGCGACCACCGCACCGGTCAGCGACAACACGAACGCCAGGGCCAGCCCGAACTGGGCCGGGCCGGTCACCGCCCGCGCCATCCCCCTGCCCCCGCGCACCGCCACCATGATCAGCTGGGCGAAGAACAACCCGATCGCGATCACGATCGCCAGCCACCACACCGCACCCCAGACCTCGTGCAGGCCCCCGGACCCCGCCCCGCGGGCGAACGTCGCAGGCACGTTCAACGTGGTCAGCTCATCGGCCAACCCGAGCGAGCCCCGCAACAGCGACAACCCCGCCGCCCAAACCTCCTCCAGGACCGCGATGATCCCGGCTTTGACGTACTCAGTCGCGGCCGTCATCACCTCGCCGTGTGGATCTCTCATCCAGTCCGGCACCACGCCCCGGGCAGCACCCCACGCGGCGTCCCCCCAGCTCGTGCCGTCCTCCCCAGCGGGCGGCGCCGGGGGAGCCGGTGCCGGTGGGGGAGCGGGTGGTGGCTGCGAGGGCCAGGACGGTTGTCCGGGATCGGCCATCAAGGCACCGCTCAGGGCGGTGGTCATGGCAGGGCTACTCATCGGGCGATGGCCCGGTATCCGGCGGCGACCGCCTCCGCGGTCCCCGGCCACGCTGACGAGGCCTGTGCGGCACGCGCGCCGCGGGCGATCCGCCACTGCTCGCCATCGGGCGTCGCGACTCGGCGCATCGCCTGGCAGTCACCACTACCGGCGTTCGCGACCTGCCCCTTGAAACCGAACGTGAACTCGCCCAGCACACAGACCACGACGTAACGCTCCCCGACCGTGCCCTTGATCAGCGCGGCGGCGGGTTCCCAGGTGATGCTCATCCCGGGCTTCGGGCCGTTCGCCGGAAGCCCGGCACCCTTGCGAAAGTTCGTCATCGACCAGGCGAACAACGCCCGGTCCCCCGGTGGGGCGCCCGCCTCGGCGATCGAGTCATGAGCGCGGGCGTAGTCGGCGGGATCCCCGCCGAGCATCCCGGTCTTAGTCATCGCCGCCAGCTGCGCGACCGCGCCCTCCGGCGTCGCAGGAAAGCTGTCCGGGACCAAGGTCCCCACGACCCTCACCGGCGGCGGCAGCACGATCGGCGGGCCCGCAGTCTCGGTGGTCAACGCATGGGGCTGCCCCGCCGCATCCGGTAACTGCAGCATCGGCCGCATCGCCAACGCCGTCTCGGCCTCCCGCGACTCCGCGGGAGTCGATGCTGCGGGCGGCGCAGGTGGGGGCGCGGGCGGCGGGGCGTCCGCACTATCACCGCCGGTGACGGCGCGGACGGCGGTGATCACCAGGCCGATGACCAGGACCACGGCGAGGGCGCCGACACCGGCGCCGATCGCATACGGCCGCACCCGCGACCGTTCCTCCGGGGCGTTCACTCGGCGTAGTTCCCCGAGGCGAAGGTCCCGACCAGGCCCTGACCGATCCCCCACAGGGCGGCCCCACCGAGCGCGGACATCAACAGCGTCCCACCCCGGGTACTCGACGTCGGATGATTGGCGAACCTGCCGACCGCGATCCACGCCAACCCGAGGAAGAACAACCCCAACAGCGCATACCCGGCGAACGTGATGATCGTGCCGACCACGTAGAGGACCGCATCCGATGCCCCACCGGGCAACGGTCGGGCCTTGACATGCGGAATCGCCCCGTCCGACGCCGGCGTGGGCTGGGGCTCCGGCGTCGGGTCCTGCATCGCCAGCACCGTCGGCACCGACACCGGTGACGCAGGCGGCGCCACCGACGCCGCGGCCGGTAATACCGAGCTGGTGGCCTCGGCGACAACACCGAAAATCATGGTCAACATCGGGGAAGGGTCTCCTCAAGACATGGTCGAGACGGGAAACGAGAGATCGGTCAGCCGACCGGAGCGTCGTTATCGGTCTCGGCGACGGGCGTGCTGTCGCGCGGCAGGGGAGCCGGGCAGTGGCGCGATCACGCCCCACGACGCCAACAGCGGCCGCAACGCGTCGAGAACCCGGGTCGGGATCGGGTCCGCGGTGACCCCGCCGATCTCCACCGCAGGTGTGGGTGGGAGGAACACCGCGTCGTCGAGCAGCTCCGAGACGCGGGGCCCCACGGTGCCGTCGATCCCGGCCGGCCACTTCTTCGCCGCGACCACCACCAGCTGACACACCGGCGCCGCCGCACCGGCCTGTATCAGGGGTTCCAGCCTGGTCAGTGTCTGCTCGGCCTGGCGCAGCGACGGGCGGGTCGCGCGCACCACCAGGATCGGGCGAGGTGACGGATGACCAGCCCGAAGCCAGCCACCAGCCCCCGCGATCGGGGAATCAGCGGCTCGCCAGCGGCCGCAGCCGAGGTCGGCAACAACCACGTGCAACGGCTCCGGCCGCGGGTCCGGCAACCAGTCCGGCGGCGCAGGGACCATCCCCGGCGTGAGCGCCGGTAACGTCGTCTCCACCCGACCCAGCAGCGGACCGCGCCCGGGACGGCCCCGCCAGCTGTAGCGGACCTGCACATGCTCAGTGACCGGGCGAGTCCACGGCCCCTCGACACCAGCGGCCTGGGCCAGCCCGGACCGGGCCGGTTCGTCGGCGTCGACCAGCAGCACACACCGTCGGTCGGTCGTGACCGCGTCCGCGATCGCCGCCGCCACCGATGACGCCCCGGCCCCCGACGACCCGGCCAGGACCGGGATCACCGCCCCAAAGCCCGTCCACGACACCGACTGCCCCTGCTCCGGGAACACCGCACCGGTACGGGCCCCGACCGCGGCGACCTCGGCGCCCATCCGCTCAGCCAGCAACTCAGGATCAGTACCGGCCTCACCGTCGGATCCGCCACCGACCGCCGTCACCACCGCAGCCCTCGCAGCGGCATCGACGGAGCCACCGACTCCGGCGCCGGTGAACTCACGCCCGGGATCCTCGACCATCACCGAAGCCCGAGCCGCTTACTGCACGCCGGCCAGGCTTTCCAGCCCTGCGCGGCCTGCACACGTTCAGCGACGGCGATCTGCTCATCCCGGGATGCCTCGTGCGCCGCACCGGACCCGCCGTATGCCTTCCAGGTGGACGGGCTGAACTGCAGGCCACCCTTTATCTGGACACTTGCTCCTGCGCTCTGAGGAAGCTGCAGGTCAGACGGCCGCGTTTCGTGATCTAGTTC
>NZ_VRMC01000188.1:0-3561 GCF_008369905.1 Pseudonocardia sp. EV170527-09 | reverse complement strand
AGCAACGACTGAACACCCGACAAGGGGGTCAGTCCCAATCCGTCGTTACGGGGTTACTCCCAACCCGCCGTTGACAGTCCCCGTCTCGGAATTACTGGGAATTGCCGGAACACCATTCCGGCGAATAGATGGGCCGCTACATCAGGCGACCAGCCCGCTTACGCTGACGGGCAAAACCGACGACTCAGAGGTCGGTCAGGAGTGGTTCTCGTCGTCCTTGCCCCGCCGCATCGGCGCAGGGGCCGGGTGGGCGTGCTTGAGGCCCATCGCCTTGAACGCGATCCCCGAAACCGTCCGCCCGTCAGGGGACTCGATCGAGTACGGATTGATCTTCGGGTCGATCAACTGCACCCGGGCGTCCTCCCCGAACCCCTCCCCGGGATCGACCGTCAGGGTCACCTTGATCTCTTCACCCTTCGGCGCCCGCTGGCCCGCCTGCACCTGAAGCTTCGCGAACAGCGACACCACGAACTGCGTCACCCCATCCCGATCCGTCACCGGTACCTCCGCGCCGTTCGCGTCCTGACGCGTCTTGGGTGCGGGCGGCTCCACCACCGTGAGCTTGTAGCCGTCGAGCACCACCGGAAGATCCCTCATCGCTCTCTCCTTCGTTCACCTGACCAGCTTGGCTAGCCATCTCAGAATGACCGGCTTGGCTAGCCATGTCAAGCGCCAATGAGGAAGCTGGCTAGCCGGGCTAGTCAGCCGACCGGTACCGTGGGGTCATGAGCACGCCAGCCGAGTTCCTCGCGCACCTGGACCCGGAGGATCCGCGCACCCCGTCGCAGCAGATCTCCAACCAGATCCGCGCCGCGATCAAGCTCGGCAAGCTCAAGGCGGGGGAGAAGCTGCCGTCGCAGCCCGATCTGGCCGAGCGCTACGGTGTCGCCCGCGAGACGGTCAAGGCCGCGCTACGTCCGCTCTACGCCGAGCGGCTGCTCATCAGTCGCCAGGGGAGCGGGGTGTTCGTCCGCGCCCAGACCGAGCTACCGGTGGGGCTGCGCCCGCACATCGAGGCTGCGTTCGAGCGCCCGCACGTGCGCATCGACTTCGCCGGGTTCTCCGGCGAGACCCTGGCCAACACCTTGTCCGAGGTCCTGGACAAGGTCCGCGCCGGACGCCTGAGCCCGGAGTCCATCGCCGTGCGGATCATGCTGTCCGACCCTGGTGTGCCCCTCGCGCTCCCGTGCCGGGCCGACACCGCCGCCGACGACCCGGCTGTCCGCAGGCGCGCTGATCGCATCACCCGCCGCGCGGTGGACAGCATCACCGACGGAGTGCAGGAACTCGCCGACCTCGGGCTCGTGAAGTCAGCGACCGCCGAGGTGCGAGCCCACAGCGCCTCGCCGCTGTTCAAGCTCTACCTGATCAACGACGAGGAAGCGTTCTTCGGCTTCTACCCCGTCCTGGAACACACCGTCACCATCGACAAGGCGCCCGTGCCGATCTTCGACCCGATGGGCAAGGACGCCACCCTGTTCCACTTCTCCACCGGCGACGACGCCGACACCAGCAACGGTCCCCAGTACGTCACCCAGGCCCGCACCTGGTTCGACTCCGTGTGGACCACCATCACCCGGGAGTACCCGCAGTGACCCTCCCGACCGGCACCCGCACCCAACTCGCAGACCTGCTCCGAGGCGCCCGGATCCTGCTCCTGGACTTCGACGGGCCCGTCGCGCACCTGTTCGCCGGCCACCCCGCACCCGAGGTCGCCGCCGCCGTCCGCCAGTTCGCCACAGTGCACGGCATCGACCTCTCCGAGGTCCGCACCGATGACCCGCTGGTCCTGCTCCGAGCCGCCTACCGGCACTCGCCCGAGTCCGGTCGTGACGTCGAGGCCCACGTCATTGAGCACGAGACCCGCGCCGCGACCATCGCCGAACCGACCCCTGGCGCCCACGAGCTCATCCGCACCGCCGTCGCCACCGGCCACACCGTCCTGGTTGTCAGCAACAACTCTGAGCGAGCCATCCGGGTCTACCTGGCTCGCCACGACCTCACCGAATACGTCGCGCAGATCATCGGCCGCCCCTTCGGGCACCCCGAGCAGATGAAGCCCGACCCCCACCTACTGCACGCAGCCCTGGACATCAGCCGAGCGGCACCGAGCGACGCGGTGTTCATCGGAGACTCGATCACCGACGTCCTCGCCGGGGCAGCAGCAGGAGTGCCGTGCATCGGCTACGCCAAGCAGCCCGAGCGCGCCGAAGGACTGGCCGACGCGGACGCCCTGGTCGTCGTCAACGACATGCACACCCTCTCCACCGCACTACGCCCGTGACCCCGCTGCACCCCGAGGTCGCCCGCGCCGCGCACGCGCGATGGCCCGACCGCGCACCCGCCTGGATCGAGGCGCTCCCTGTCGAGCTGACCGAGGTCTGCGCGGCACTCTCGGTCACCCCGACCGGCACGACGTTCTCCGCCAGGTCGGCGCTCGTGGTGGAGGCCACGACCAGCGCCGGTGCTCGGGTGGTCCTGCGGTCGAGCCCCGACCCGGACGCCGTTCACCAGGCGGCGGTGCTGGAGCAGCTCTCGCGTGCTGGACTGGCGCCTGCGGTCCATCTCCTGCGGAACACGCCCACGAGCACGTGGACCGCACTGGACGCGGCCGAGCCCGGGGCATCGTTCGCCGAACAGGAACCGCGACCGCGAGATCTCGCGAGGGTAGCCACGATGCTGCGCACCCTCGCCGACGAGGACGGCGTGCCCTCGGTGCCGAGCATCGTGCCCTGGCTCCGAGCGCGGCTCACCTATCCGCCAGTCGATGACCAGCCACCCCATCGCGGCCCTGAGTCCGCCGCGGTCCGGGACGCCGCCAGCGTTGTTCTCGACGACCTTGCCGGCGACATGCTGGCCCGGCTGTGCCACGCCGACCTCTCGCCGCCCAACGTGCTCCACGGCCGCGGTCGGCTGTGGTTCATCGACCCCCGCGGAATGAACGGCGAAGCCGCCTACGACATCGCTGTCCTCGCCCTCAAACTCTGCGACGACCACCTCGACGCCGCCCGAGCCCTAGCCCGCAGCATCGCCCTCTCCAGCGACACCGACCCCGACCGAGCGGACGCCTGGGTCACCGTCGCCGACGCTGCCACCGTCTAGTTGTGATGTCCAGGGAGGTTGTCCCGTCCGGGGGCGGTGAGTCTGGCTGACAGACGAAGGCCTCCGGTTGTGAAGTGGAGCTGTCTAGGAACCGCTTCACCCACCGGAGGCCTTCGTGTCCCACGCTAACGCCGCTCTGACCCCGCGCGCCCGGCTGCGGCTCGCTCAACTCGTCGTCGAGCACGGCTGGACCCACACCGCGGCCGCGACAATGTTCATGGTCTCCGCGCGGGGGCCTGTGCAACGAACGGTGGTTCCGGCCCGACACGCCGGACCTCAGCGTCCGGCGGGATGGGCACTGTGAGTGATGACATCAGACCCTATGGGCTCTGCTGAGAACGAGACGGGTTCGGGTCGGCGGTTCTCGCCCGAGCAGGCCGCCGCAGCGGCGATGGTGGCCGACGCCCGAGCGCGGGGGCTGGAACTGACCGGCCCGGACGGCTTGTTGAAGCTGTTCAC
>NZ_VRMC01000187.1:0-3584 GCF_008369905.1 Pseudonocardia sp. EV170527-09 | reverse complement strand
ACGATAAGTCCGGCATCACTCAACTCTCGCAGGAAGTCACGGAGAACTGTCGCGTCCACATCTGGAAACTCTGCAGCCAATTTCTGAAGGAGCGCGTCGACACGGACCGGGGTTTGAGCAATTCGCAGGACCGCGAGCACTGGCTGCGTTGCCCGAACGCTGCTGCTCTCGTTCACGCTGCCGTCATTGCCGCGGGGGCGTACGAAAGAAGTGAGCCGATCGGACCTCATCACAGCTGTAGGATTCAGCTGGACGAGCATCTCATCGCGTAGCGGATCTACATCACAAGCCAGTTTCCGGGCGAACTCTGATCCGACTCGCGCATGCTTCCGATGAGCTGCACCAAGTTGCACCGGATCCCCGTCGCGCACTCCGACCATCGCGAAGCCGCTAAACGTTCCGAACGGAGTGGTTCGGGTCGAGATACGCACAGCATAGCGAACGAGGGCGCGGCGTAAAGACTCTACTTTCTTCCGGTTGAGATCGTCCGGCGAGACAAGCAACCGGACGATCCCATCGTAGAGAACCGAGCTGGCTACCCTCACCGACTCCCGGAGTACCGGGTCAGTCCACATCCGACGGATATCATCGACGGGCTCGACGTCCGCTGGCCGAGCCGGATACCGGTCGACCGAACAAGTCGGGCACCGTAACATCACCATTTCTGAGAGCGTACTCACCGATCCTTCCTTTCTTTTGACCATGAGCCGTGGGGTCCGACTCCTGCAAGCTGCGCCGCCGCGAGAACTTCGTCTACAGCTGAGCCGACAGCACTAGGGCCAGCCAGATGGTGTACACCTGTGAGGTTTATGACTAGATCATCGACGCCTGCCCGTTCGAAACGTCTCATACCCGCAGCAAACTCAGCCTGGTCACCGTGCAGTACAGCGCCGCCGGACATGAGAGTAATCGCATCAGCATGTCGATCGCCGCTCATCACCAGGCTGGCGCGGCATAACATGTCGCGGTAGTGGGCGAGTTTAATGTGTCCCCCTACAGTGGAATCGGTCGCGTTGATCGGATTAACCCGGGCACTGTCAGGGACCGTTGGGATCATCGCGACGACAGATGGTCGTGAGACCCCGGCTCGCCCACTACCGCGATCCAATGCAGGAATAATGGTATGCTCAATATAAGCTGTCGGGGTCATCCATAGTACGGCCGAATCCGCACACCGGCCAGCCGCCTCAGCCATCGCAGTCCTCAGCACCCCCATCCCGAGTCGGGGCATCGGTGCCACTGACGGTGGCAGACGAACGGGCGGACTGGGACTCTCACCGGATCGTGTCGGTGACCCGAGTTCATTCCGAACTTCGGCGAGGAAACGGGATGTTTCGGTTACCGGGCGGCGGAGTGCTGAGCCCAGCAGAGCGTTCTGGAGCGCGAGGCTGCCTGGGCCGAATGCTACGTGCGGGACGTGCCCTGTCACAGCGGTCACTGTGCGCGCCTCCAAGGCGCCCTGAATCGGGTGACGTGCAGTTGTTACCGACACGCCGATACCGATCGGTACTCTGATGTCAGCGCCCGCAAGATGGGCACAGATCGCTGTCGGGTCAAGCGTCCAGCTCTGGCCGAGCCACAAACGAGAGAAGAGATCCTCGGCCACCAACTGAGTCACCGGGTGTGTCTCGATCGGATCCATCGGAACGAAGGGCCGGAGTAGAGAAACATCCATCTTCATTCCCCCGACAGCAGCCCGTATCCACCCAGGTATGAGTGTCCCAGCACCATGCTAATGGGGTCATCCCCACGCAGCGTATGCTCTGCGAAACTCCACGTTTCGATCCGGCGGGCGGCTGACCTGATGAGCTTTCGGTCAGCACTACGTATCACGGCATCCGCCAGACAGGATTCGAGACTGTATCTCAGTGCTTCAGCGATCGGGCTGTGGCTAGTGGGAAGGCACGGACCGCGATAGAGCGCTAATGCCTCGGCGACCTTCTGAGATCTAACCAGCGCGAAAACATGCAACGCATCGATCTCTGGAACCGGATACAATCGAAACTGCCGACCGCTGCGGTCGAACCGCACATCAATTCCAAGCCGACGAGCCCGGTAGGCAAGTGTCGGTAACGTCGATTCGGCAATGTCCTGCTCGTAGAGCCGCCTTTGAAGGGGGGTCCTATGCATCCGTCCACCGGCGACTGCAAGCGCAGTCACCAGCTCGACCACCTTAATGCACCCGACGCTGCGTCCGTTAATCGTACAGCTACCGAGTATTTCTATCTCACTTGGCGGTGCAGGTCTCCCATCCTCGCCCGAGAGGGGACCTGCCCTGTTGCGCATTGTATCGGCGCCTTGCTTACAGCTCATCATCGCCCCCCGGCGTCTCCTCCCGGGCTCGCCTCCACGACCTCGTCCAAGCTCTGCCGAGGCACGCTGGTTGCGCAAGTTTTGTAACCTATCTTACTCATCATCAGTCGGAGTTGTACGATTAAGTAGCCCTATGTCCAGGTCGAAAGTGGCCTCGATGACCGTGGGTTGCCGAGCAAGAGCCCTCTGTGATTTGCACGTGAAATATGGGTGATGGACACCGGTCAATGTTCTGCCGCCGACGGAGCTACCCTCGGCTCATCCGTACCATGAAAGGATCGGCATGATGTCTGAATTTGACCTGGATGTCCGGACTGACGGACCACCGGCGGCAGCTACCTCCCGGATCACGAGCAAGTCGCTCTGCACCCCGGGCTGCATCACCGGCCCGCTGCACTGCAGCACCGGTCCGTGCAGCGGAGGCTGCTCTATCGCGGTCTCGCGCTGAGCCTGTCTGGCATTCGGCGGATCTGCTCGTCGGCCTCCACAAAGTCAGCTGCTAGTACCGCACCGGCACTCGCGTGTTCTACAGGTCACTGATGGGTCGGTCACGTTCGATCGAGTACCAATCCCATCCGGTTCGACTCGCCGACCAGGTGTTCAGCAGTCCATCAGACCCGCGAGTCGAGGAACGCCCTGTCGAGTGCCGTTGCAGCCCCCGGCGTGCTGACGGGGCTCGCGTGTCGAGCCATGCTCGTCGGGGAGGTACGCGCTGGATATCCAGCCTGTGATCCCCGGGCAGGGAGCAGGGCGCTGACCTGTTCCCTGCCCGGGTCTTGGGACACTGGCCTGCCGAGTGCCTAGGGCGTGTCTCCTAACGCGCGTAGCCAGGTCACGATCGCCTTCAGGAGGAGGACGAGGTTGCGTCCAGGGACGTGGTGTACGACGTCGTCGCTGATCAACGGCGTGGCGTCGGGATATGAGACGGCCACCGCGTGATCCTTCGAGTGCTTAGAGTTCTCGAGGGAGGAGACTCGATGGCCGCGTCAGACAGTGTGAACGATGTGGCGGGCTGGGTGAACGACCGGCTCGCTGATGCAAGCCCGGATCTGCTCCGGGCGATGATCAAACAGTTCGCCGAGACGCTCATGGCGGCCGAGGCCGACGCGATGTGCGGCGCCGGCTATCGGGAACGCAGCGCCGAGCGGGTCAACTCCCGCAACGGCTACCGGGCCCGGGACTGGGACACCCGCGCCGGCAGCGTGGAGCTGGCGATCCCCAAACTCCGCACCGGTTCCTACTTTCCCGACTGGCTGCTCGAGCGCCGGCGC
>NZ_VRMC01000186.1:0-3588 GCF_008369905.1 Pseudonocardia sp. EV170527-09 | reverse complement strand
GGGAAAACTACTTTGGGAGAACGTTCTCCCGGGCGAAATACGCGGCCGCCCGCTTGAGAATCTCGTTCTCCACCTCAAGGCGACGCTTCTCCTTACGGAGCCCGGTCAATTCGCGTTTCTCGGCGCTACTCAGCCGTGAATCGGAGCCGCCGGTGTCGTCGGCGGCGGCCTGGGCCATCCAGCTCCGCAAACACGACTCCGATATCGACAGTTCCTTCGCGATCGCAGACACCGGCTTGTCGCCAGCACGAGCAAGGTCCACGGCGCGGCGCCGGAACTCGGGCGGGTGAGGTGCAGGCACGAACAACATCCTCCCTGGTGGACCGGGTCCACCTCAGGTGACGTGTCCGGCGTCAGGGGTCAAGCTCAGCGATCTGAGGTCGTCGGTGTGGTGGTCCCCGGTGTCGGGCTGCGCCGACGCGCAGGTCGCGGCGGTGCGGGCCGGGCTGATGGTGGGCGGTGTGTCGGCCAGCGATGACGGTGGTGATCGCTGGGACCAGTGGTCGGTCAGCGTGCTCACCGCGCTGCTGATGGCTGCGGATCTGTCCGGTCGGGACATGACCACCGTGGCGCGGTGGGTGTTCTCCCCGACCAACGACGCGCGCAGCGGGGGAGCGGGTGAAGCGCTGGACGTGTTGGGACGCAATCCTGGCGGGCGCGTCCCCGAGGGCACGCTGGACGCTCTGCGCCAGGTCCTGGCCACCGATGCCCGCAAGACCCGCGATTCGATCTTCATGACCTTATCCGAAGCGGTGAAATTCATGACCGATCCGCAGGTCGCAGCCCTGGTCACTGGTAGAGATGGTGGTCAGGAGCTCGATGCTGACCAGCTCCTCGCTGGTCGCGGATCGTTGTTCGTGGTCGGTTCGGACCGCGAGCATGCCTCGATCGCGCCGCTGCTGGCGGCGATGACCGGCCACCTGTTCGAGACGGCCAAGCGGGTCGCGTCGTCGCGGCCGAAGGGGCGTCTGGATCCGCCGCTGGGGTTGTTCCTCGATGAGGCTGCGTTGATCACTCCGGTGCCGCTGGACCGCTGGGTCGCCGACGCCGGTGGCCGTGGGATCCACATCGAGTGGGCGGTGCAGTCGCCGTCCCAGCTCGCCCAGCGCTGGGGCGCCAAGGGTGGCGAGACGATCTGGAACGCCACCAACGCCAAGGTCATGTTCGGTGGGCTGTCGCTGCGTGAGGACTTGGAGCGGGCCTCGGTGCTGTGCGGGGACCGGCACGAGCCGGTGCCCACCGGTGATGGTGAGGAGCGCTACGAGAAGGTGCGGGTGTGTCCGGTCGACCGGGTGCGCACGATCCCGCAGTGGCACGCGCTGCTGATCCATCGTGCGACCCCGGCCACGGTGGTGCGGATCAGTCCGGTGTGGGAACGGTCTGATCTGCGCCCGCCGCCTGCGATCATCACGCAGGCTCCCACGAGCGTGGCTGTTCGTGCCGCCGGGCATGCTGCAGATCAGGTGGCCGCCTAGTTCTGGCTGGTATGTCGTTGAGACGAGAGGAGATCGGTCACCGTGACCAGCGATGGCCCCGTCCCGCCGTCGGGTGGGGAGCGACCCGCTCCCGGCGCGCCCCGGCCGTGGGCAGTGCAGGCCGGTGAGCAGCTGCGCCAGGTGCAGCAACAGCTCGACGCCACGACCCGGCAGAGCGATGAGACCGCAGGTCACGTCGCTGAGATCGCCGACATCCTCGGCCGCATGAGCCCCAGACTTGACGACGTCGAACAGGCTGTGGCCGCCCTCGGGGCCGCGGTCGAGGCGGCCGCGACGGGCGCGGGCGACGCAGAGGACGAGGCGCTGTCGCTGACCCCGGCGCTGCGCTGGTCGCAGCTGGACCGAGAAGGCAAGCACGCCGCGTGGGACGCTCTGGCGGGGTTCGTCTCCGAGGTGCTCAACAACGACTATCAGCTCACGCGGCTCGAGCTGCCCGACTGCTGGCCGGTGCACCCGCGCGCGGTGCGTGAGCTCGCGTGGCTGCGTACCCTTTATGTCTCCTCCAGTGCGGTCGGTGTGCGTCCGGAGCTGGTGGCCGAGTGGCACGTGCGCTGGCTCCCGGCCGCGGTCACCAACCTCGCGGTCGCGATCGACCGGCGCGAGTGCGCCCCAGGTAAGCATCGCGTGACCGAGGAGGAACGCCGCCGCTACGACGACACCGTCAACGAGGCCAGCTCCGCCGGCCGACAGCCGCCAGCGCTGACCATCGAGCGGGGAGCTAATCGCCCCCGGTACTTCCCTGACCGGTTCCCGCCGCTGCGGGGCCACGACCCCAGCTATGGCGCCCGCCCGACCCGGGTAGCGCTGCTCGACTCCGAGACACCGGCACCGCCGAGTCGCCCGGAGTACTGGTGGGAGTACTTCCTTGACGCCCGCATGGCCGACATCGGCGAGGACCACGCCAGTACTTGACCCGCCGCTGGTGGATGGGTGCTGAGATGCTGAGGCCCAGCGGAAAGATGCTGAGGCCCAGCGGAAACTTCTTCATGCACGGATGGTGAGGCTGCCCATGGACGTGGTGACTGATCTGCTCGACGACGACCTCGACGTCGCCCGCCGGCGCACGATCATCGCCCACGTCAGCGCGCTGGATCCCCGCCCTCTGCAGCCCGTCCTGGAGCGTCAGGTCGCGGCGGTCCTGGCCGGTAGGCACAGCCCTGACGATGGGGCGGCGGTGGTGCCGGCGCTGCGTCTGCCGCCCCGCTATCTGATCGACCCACTCGTCACTCGGGAGGTCAATCGACAGACCACGTTGATGCTGCTGATAAAAGCTGCTCGTCTGCACGGAGTCGGCAATTTCAAGATCTGCCGGACCAGTATGGGCGACGACCCAACGGCGGCCCCGGATACCCGGATACCCGGATACCCGGATACCCGGATACTATTGCAACAAATTGCGCGCTATCGATTTCTACTCAGTCCATCATTGCGCGACGTCATCACCGAACATCGCACATCTGATATCGAGAAATTCGATCCACGGGCGGTCTCGGTGCGCTGGCTGTGTACCGCTGCCCTTCCTCCCCCAGGCGACGCCCAGGTCGACGACCGCTACCCCGTGGGCATCGACTCCTCGTCGCTGGATGGATCGAATGATGTCGACACGATTGGTCGCACCACTGATCGACTGCGGCCGAGGAAACGATGGCTGTCCTGGTTACGCGGGACGTGATTGACTCCCGAGATCTGCGTGAAGACGCCTGGAGAATACTCGGATGGCTCGCTATTCATTGAATGCGAAACGCCACGTGGTCCACGTCTTTGCAACTTCACCTGCTGAGATCGCTGGGGCGTCAACATCCTAATTGCAGGACGGCGGTGCTACGCCCGCCTATGGTGGGCAGCCCCCGTTACCTTCTTGATCAAGCCCGGTGTGGGCTTGCAGGCCACCGGTCGCGGTATGACTCGTTGCCCCTGTCGCTCGATGATCTGGGGGGTGTTGTCGCCGCGGCCGGAGCCCGCCACGGCCGCTGATAGAGACCTGACCGCACTTCGGTCTACTCGCAGGCGTGGCTGCTGTCAACGGCGGGTTGGGAGTAACCCCGTAACGACGGATTGGGACTGACCCCCTTGTCGGGTGTTCAGTCGTTGC
>NZ_VRMC01000185.1:0-3595 GCF_008369905.1 Pseudonocardia sp. EV170527-09 | reverse complement strand
CAGCAACGACTGAACACCCGACAAGGGGGTCAGTCCCAATCCGTCGTTACGGGGTTACTCCCAACCCGCCGTTGACACGGGCCGTCGACGAGCCCTACCAGCTCGACCTCTACGGCGACTACACGGCCAAGCTCTGGGCGGTGGAGGCGCTGGCCGACGCCGTCGCGGCCGAGCAGCAGCGGCTGCACGACGACGCCGACGCCGTGACCGCCGAGCAGCGCGGCGAGCACGAGGTGCGCGTCGCCGCGGTGAAGGCGCGGGCCACCGAGGTCGCGCTGGAGATCACCGGCGGGATCTTCGAGGGACTCGGCGCGCGGGCGACCCGGACCGAGCTCGGCTTCGACCGCTTCTGGCGCGACGTGCGCACCCACACCCTGCACGACCCGGTCGCCTACAAGCGGCGCGAGGTCGGGGCGTGGGTGCTGCGCGACGAGCTGCCCGAGCCGACCTGGTACACCTGATCCCGGGATCCCCCGGACACGACACCGCCCGCCCCGATCGCACAGGGGCGGGCGGTGTCGTCGCGCGGCGGTGCCGCGGAGTCATCGGTCTCGAAGCGTCGGCGGGTCGTGGAATCAGCTGGGTCGTGGAGTCGGCGGGGCCGTCGGCGCGACGCTCAGCCGACGGTCGTGCGGTCGCCCTCGCCCGCGGGGGTGCGGTCGGTGCGGACCCGCGGGAGGAACCGGCCGGTCCGGGCGCGGTACTCGGCGTACTCGGGGCCCAGTGCACTGCCCAGGCCGGGCTCGTAGACCGCGCGGGCCTGGATCTGCACCGCGACCAGGATCAGCACCCCGGCGAGCACACCGAGCAGCGTCGGGGCCATGAACAGCATCCCGGCGCACCCGACGATCAGGCCGGTCAGCGCGGGGTTGCGGACACGGCGGTAGATCCCGCCGGTGGCGAGCACCGGGCGTCGTGCGGCGTCCGGGTCCCCGGCCGCGGCCGCACCGGCCTCGGCGGCCGAGCGGCGCCACACCGTGCCGAGCTGCAGCATCGCGACCGCGACGACGGCGAACCCGAGCAGCAGCAGCCCCGCCCCGACGACGGCGACCGCCGGCCGGGCCAGCACCGAGATCGGCTGCAGCACGTCGAGGGCCACCAGCAGCGGCGCCCCGAAGCCGAGGACCGCGGCCAGCACGAACAGCGTGCGGGCCCACCAGGCCGGGCTGCCCGGGTTCCGGGCGACGTCGAGCCTGCGCTCCCCGCGGGCACGGTGCGCGCGACCGCGGAACCACAGCCCGACGCCCACGGCGAGCGCCCCCAGCACCAGCGCGGCCCACCCGAGCCCGTGGTGCCCGGCGACGTCGAACACGCGGGCCCAGGCGTTCTCGCCCCACACCTGCGGGACGGCCTCGTACAGCAGCCAGGCGCCGAAGACGAAGAACATCACCGCGGCGCCGATCGAGATGGCCCGCTCCGGGAGCCGTTTGCCGAGCTGGCGCCCGACGACGATGGCCAGCGCGTCCGCGGCGACCATGCCGGCCGTGGACCCGGCCCAGATGCCGATCGACCCGGCGAGGGTGCCGTGCTGGGCGGCCAGGGTGATCGTCGCGAGCATCGTCTTGTCACCGAGCTCGGCGAGGAAGAACGCGACCGACGCTGCGACGACGGCGGACCCGCCGGCCCGCCTGGCCTTGGCCTCCTCGTCCTCGGAGAGGCTGTCACCGCGCAGCGTCCAGGCGCCGAACGCCAGGAAGGCGATCGCGGCGACCAGCGCGATCCAGCCGGTCGGGATCGACGCACCCAGGCCGTAGCCGACGGCGACCGACACGAGGTGGGTCACCGAGGTGGCGATCGTGATCCCGATCAGGACCGGGATCGCATTGAAGCGCGTCGCGAACGTGAGGGCCATGAGCTGCGACTTGTCGCCCAGCTCGGCCACGAAGATGACGCCGAAGCTGACCGCGAACGCGATCAGGAATCCATCCATGTCCATCCCTCGATCTCGACCGGACCGAGGATGGGTGCCCTCGATCCGGTGTATCCGGATCGAAGGTCTCGCTCGCCTGGTGGTGGTCAGGCCGCTGCACCCGGGTCGGCCGTCGCAGTACGAGGCGGACCAGTATGTCGAGCGCAGCGTTGGGAGCTACTCCCCTTCGCGTACGAGGAGACGGTACCTCATCGATCCAGAGCCGCTCGACACCTGATGCGCATCCGATGGTGTGACCGCCCTCTCAGCGCCGATCCCCTGCGATGGCTTAGCGTCGCGAACGAGTCGTGTCACCGGTGACCGAGGAGGACCCGTCATGCCCGAGGCCGTCGTCTGTGCCGCCGTCCGCACACCGATCGGGAAGCGGAAGGGCTCGCTGGCCGAGGTCCACCCGGTCGACCTGTCCGCCGCCGTGCTGACCGCCCTGGCCGAGCGGACCGGGATCGACCCCGCCGTCGTCGACGACGTCGTGTGGGGCTGCGTGAACCAGGTCGGCGACCAGGCCGCGCAGATCGGCCGCTACGCCCTGCTCGCCGCGGGCTGGCCGGAGTCGGTGCCCGGGGTGACGGTGAACCGGGCGTGCGGGTCGAGCCAGTCCTCGTTCGACTTCGCGGCCGGGATGGTGCTGGCCGGGCAGTACGACGTCGTCGTCGCCGGTGGGGTGGAGTCGATGACCCGGGTTCCGCTGGGCGCGGGCCGCGACCTGGGGCGTCCCTACGGACCGCTGGTGCGCGAGCGCTACCGCGCCGACCTGGAGTCCGGGGAGTTCCCGAACGGCGACTTCAACCAGGGTGTCGGCGCCGAGCGGATCGCCCGGGACTGGACGCTGTCGCGGACCCGGCTCGACACCTACGCCGCCCGGTCCCACGAGCTCGCCGCCGCCGCGATCGACGCCGGCGCATTCGACGACCAGCTCGTCGAGGTACCCGGGGCGCCCGGGTTCACCGCCGACGAGGGCCTGCGCCGCGGGACCACCACCGACACCCTGGCCGCGCTGAAGCCGTCGTTCTCCGCGGACGGGGTGATCCACGCCGGGAACAGCTCGCAGATCTCCGACGGCGCGTCGGCGGTGCTGGTCACCACCCCGGAGAAGGCCCGCGAGCTCGGCCTGACCCCGATCGTCCGCTACCACTCCGGGGCCGTGTCCGGCGCCGACCCGCTGCGGATGCTGACCGGCCCCATCCCGGCGACGCAGAAGGTGCTGAAGCGCTCCGGACTGTCGATCGGTGACATCGGCGCGTGTGAGGTCAACGAGGCGTTCGCGCCGGTCCCGCTGGCCTGGCAGGCCGAGCTGGGCGCCGACGACGCCGTGCTCAACCCGCTCGGCGGGGCGATCGCCGTCGGGCACCCGCTGGGTGCCTCGGGCACCGTGCTGCTCACCCGCCTGGTGCACCACATGCGCGACCGCGGGATCCGCTACGGGCTGCAGACCATGTGCGAGGGCGGCGGTACCGCCAACGCGACGATCGTGGAGCTGGTCGCCTAGTTGTGATGTCCAGGGAGGTTGTCCCGTCCGGGGGCGGTGAGTCTGGCTGACAGACGAAGGCCTCCGGTTGTGAAGTGGAGCTGTCTAGGAACCGCTTCACCCACCGGAGGCCTTCGTGTCCCACGCTAACGCCGCCCTGACCCCGCGCGCCCGGCTGCGGCTCGCTCAACTCGTCGTCG
>NZ_VRMC01000184.1:0-3619 GCF_008369905.1 Pseudonocardia sp. EV170527-09 | reverse complement strand
GACCTCGGAAAGACGAGCAGAAGCGAGGCCGAGCTGATCGCCCAGGAGCTGAACAATCGACCACGCTTATGCCTCGGGGACCGAACCCCGACGCAAGAAGTGCAACGCTGGAAAGACCGGACTACTAGACAAACGATTCGCAACGATCGCTAGAATCCGCCGCTGGTACAACCCGATCAGGCGCCACTCCAGCATCGGGATGCTCAGCCCAGCCGACTACGAAACAGCCCACACCCCGCCACACCAAGATCACTGACCCCACACCGTCAGTGTCCGGCGCAGGGGGCCAAGCTCAGGTGGGGCGTGTGTGGGGGCGCTGCTGGTGGTGATCGCGTTGTTGTTCGTGATCGCGATCGGTGGCGGTGTCGTCTCCGGTGGTCGGCCGCAGAGTCTGGGCGTACCTGGGGTGGTGTGCGCTCCCGCGGGGGTCGACCCGGCCGATGTGGTCGAGGGTTTCGGGCCTGTCCAGGTGTCCAACGCCGCTCATATCGTCGCGACGGGTCGAGAGCTGGGTGTCGGTGTGCGGGGCCAGGTCGTCGCGGTCGCGACCGCGATGCAGGAGTCCACGCTGCTGAACTACGCCAATACCAGCGTCGGCGAGTCCATGGTCCGCCCGCACGAGGCGGTCGGCTCGGATCATGACTCGGTCGGGCTGTTCCAGCAGCGCGAGGCCGGGTGGGGTGACGTGGCGACCCGGATGGACCCGCGGGCCTCGGCGCGGTTGTTCTATGAACGGCTCGTGGAGATGCCCGGGTGGGAGACGCTGCCACTGACCCAGGCTGCGCAGCGGGTGCAGGTCTCGGCGTTCCCCGACGCCTACGCGAAATGGGAACACGCGGCGTCTCTGCTGGTCGGCGCCCTCAGTGACATCACCTGCACCCCCGGGCCGCAGGGCGGCAGCGACAGGCCGGGAGGGGCGGCCTCGGGGCCGGGGTCGGTGGACCCGCGGATCGGTCAGGTCATCGACCGCGCCCTGTCACAGACCGGGCAACCGTATGTGTGGGCCGGTGGTGACGCGACCGGCCCCACCCTGGGTGGGTTCGACTGTTCCGGGCTCATGGTCTACGCATTCGCCGCGATCGGGATCGACGTCCCGCACCAGACCCAGGCCATCTGGAGCCGTTTCCAACCGCCGGTCACCGACCCCGCCCAGGTCCAACCCGGGGACATGCTCCTGTTCTCGGCCACCGGCCGACCGGGCGGGATCCACCACGTCGGCCTCTACCTCGGCAACAACCAGATGCTGCACGCCCCACAGACCGGCGACACCGTCAGAACCGAACCCGACATCTGGAACAACACCTACTACGCGGGCGAGTTCATCGGCGCCGTCCGCGCCACCCACAACCCAGCAGCGTGAATGGTGGAAGAAGCCTTCCGGAAGGAAAAGTTCTGGCCAGCTGAAGTCGGAGGAGTCTGGTCAGAACAGGCCCGTCCTCGACTCGGGTTTCGCTACCCCAGCTCGCTGTGACTGTCTCTGCGCTCGCTTCGGGTGTCGTGTGGTGGGTGTTCCGCGGGCTGCGAGGATCCTTTTCATCGGGATCCATCGGCCGCCGTCGGATCTGTAGGGCTTGGCGGCGGCCGGCAACGCTTTCGCTAGAACTCGGGGCGCCCATGTCCCGTAGGTGGCGGGGTCCAGTTGCTGTAGCGATGCCACAGCTTCTTTCAGTTCCACCCGTTTCCGGCCCGCCATGATCGCTGTCAGATCGGCCAGTAGGTCCCGGGGCTGGCCGTCTCCTGTCGTGGGAGTCCCGGCGGTGGCGGTGGGTGTGGGGATGGAGGCGTCGACGTGTCCTGCGTCGATGAAGGGTTGGAGTGCTTGGAGGAGGCGTTGGTATTCGGCCTCGACCAGGTCGATCTCGACGCGCATCTGGTCGATCTGGAGTTCGTGGTGGGTGACGTCGTCTGAGGCGGTACCGGTGATGTCGCAGTACCGGACGGTGCGTACGCCCATGGGTCAGTCGTCCACCCCGGTGGTGGCCTCGGTGTCGCTCTCGGCGGCGGCTTCGGCGGCGGCTTCGGCGGCGCGGTGCAGCGCGGTGAGGGTTGTGCCGGACAGTGCTTGGGAGGCGATGGCGTCGCCGATCTGGCGTGGGGTGATGAACCCGGTTCCGGTGGGGGCGAGGTAGGTCTGTCCGTCGTCGCTGGTCCGGTACTCCAGGGTGGAGGTGACGCGGCGGAACCGGGTCCGGTCCCCGATCTGGAGGCCTTCCCATTTCTCGACCTTGACCGCCATCCGGCAGCACCCACACCGCAGGCGCCGGAGCAGGAGGCCGGTGTCGTCGACGTCGGTGAAGTGGATCCCGGCCTGGCGGATGGTGGGGAACAGGTGCCGTCCGCGTTCCCGGCAGGCCAGGACCTCATCAGAGGCACCGTCGACGTAGGCGTCGACGTCATCATCGGAGGCCCGGACCCGGGTGCTGGTGGAGCGTTCGGCCTGCTCACCCTGGATCGACCGGACTGCACCCGACCGGTCAGTAATCGCAGAGGCACCGGAAGCTGCGGAGTTGAACTCGGGAAACGCCACCGTCACAGAAGGCCTTTCTCTGGCAGGTATGAATCCTTTTATTCTACCATTGCAGATGGTGCGCCTCACCGATCTCGGCGGTGTAGTTCGTCAGCGACGTGGGATCGCAGCGTGGCATCGTCAGCTGCCAGTGCGACGAGTGATCGGATCACATCACCCTTGGTGGCGCGTCGGCCGAGAAGTGCGCGGATGTCGAGAACGAGACGGTCGAACTCGATGGCTTCGGTGTTGTCGAAAAGCACGGAGAACTTCGACTTGTAGTCGTGTGGCGGCGGTGATGGCTTCGGTGTAGAGGCCACCGGTTCATCGGCGGATGCCGTGGGGGCGGTGGTGTTCGGCCGGGTGTTGGCCTGGGCCATACGTTCGCGAAATGCTGACGCCCGCTGCGTGCTCATGACGTTCCTTTCTCGGCCGCTCCGGTTGTCGGCGAGGGGGCGCTGCTGGGTGTGTCGGTCTGGGACAGCTCGGCGAGGACGGCGGCGTACTCGGCAGGATCCGGGACTGTGCCGTAGGCCAGGGAGTAGGACTCGCGCAGGTGGGTCACGGTATCCAGCAGTGGTAACCCGAGATCCTCGGTCACCATCGCGCGAGCCTCGGCGGCAGCCCGGGTTCCACCCCGGACCATGACCAGCAACACCGCCGCATGCAACGGGTGGGTGACGTCGACCTCCGCAGCCAACTCGAACGTCGCGGGCAGCTCTTCCAAGTCCAACGGCCGGGGCGCGCACGGCACGAGCAGTAGGTCGGACACAGTCATCGCGCTCCGTAGCATGGCCGGATTCTTCGGCCCGGTATCGATCACGACGTGTTCGTAGTCGACCGCCATCTGCACCACTCGCCGAGCGAGATCCCGGGAGGCGAGCGGGGCGACCACACATCCCTCCGGCCAGTGCTCCCCGACTCGTTCCGACCAACGAAACGCCGACGCCTGCTCCGGATCAGCATCCACGAGCAACGTCCGACCAGACTGCGCCAGCGCAAGCGCGAGATGAACCGAAGTCGTCGTCTTCGCGACACCGCCCTTCAACGACCCCACCGTGATCCGCATGCGCAGACCATAGCTTGGCGTGCCGCTGGGGAGGCGTGCCGCTG
>NZ_VRMC01000183.1:0-3746 GCF_008369905.1 Pseudonocardia sp. EV170527-09 | reverse complement strand
CCGACCCGAACCCGTCTCGTTCTCAGCAGAGCCCATAGGGTCTGATGTCATCACTCACAGTGCCCATCCCGCCGGACGCTGAGGTCCGGCGTGTCGGGCCGGAACCACCGTTCGTTGCACAGGCCCAGCCCAGGTCGGCGCGTACCACCGGTACGACCCGGCGCAGCTGCTCGAGCAGCAGGTCGGCGTCCCGGCCGTCGCGGGCGACGACGAGGTCGACCCGGCTGATCTCGCCGGACATGTCGACCTGCAGCGAGCGAACCTTCCAGCGGCGCGACCGCAGCACGGTCAGCACCTTGTAGAGGCCGTCATCGGCATCGGTCAGGAGCAGCGAGACGACGTGGCCGTGCTCGGCGGCATCGGTCCCGGTGCGGGTGCGCTCGGCGGTGGGGGCGTTCATCGGATCTCCGGTGTTCGAGGGCGAACGTCAGGATCCGGCCAGGTCCGGCGGGCACCACGTGCCACGCGCCGGCTCCCTGGGTTCAGCCGGCGCGCCGGGTAATGATCTGACCGCGCACGAGTGGAGAGTAACAGCCGTCACCACCCCCGGGCGGAGCCGTGGTGACCGCGACGCGGATGCTGGCGCCGTGCGGTACGTGGCGATCGGGGACAGTTTCACCGAGGGCGTGGGCGACGAGGACGCGGCAGGCGTCCCCCGCGGATGGGCCGACCGGGTCGCCGCCGGGCTGGCCGGTGCCTCCGGTGAGCCGGTGCACTACGCGAACCTGGCCGTACGGGGTCGACTGTTGGCCGACGTCGTCGGGCCGCAGCTCGATGCCGCACTGGCGCTGGACCCCGCACCGACCCTGATCACCCTCAACGGCGGGGGGAACGACATGCTCCGCCCCCGCACCGACGTCGCCGGGCTCGCCGCGCTCACCACCCGCGCGGTCGACCGCTGCGCGGCGGCCGGGGTCCGGCTGGTGCTGCTCAGCGGTGCCGACCCGTCGGACCGGCTTCCACTGGGACGGGTCGTCCACCGCCGCGGCGCGGAGCTGTCGGCGGCGGTGCGCACGCTCGCCACCACACGCGGACTCACCTTCGTCGACGTGTTCGGCGACGCCGAGATCCGCCGGCCCGGCTACTGGTCGGACGACCGCCTGCACCTGGGCACGCCCGGGCACCTGCGCGCCGCGGGAATCGTGCTGGAGGCGCTCGGTGTGCGTGGGGCGACGCCCGCGACGACCGTCGCCGCGGACCCGCCGACCGGACCGGCCTCAGCGCTCGCCTACTACCGCACCCACGTCCTGCCCTGGGTCGGACGACGTCTGCGGGGCCGGTCGTCCGGGGACGGCCGCCCGGCGAAGGCTCCGTCCTGGACGGTCGTCCCGGCGCGCTGAGCTGCGCCTATCCGTGACTCCACAATCACGGAAGCCGCTGAAAGTGATCACCCCGATGGATCACCGCCCGCCCTACCGTTGCGACTGGCAACGATTTCGGCGGAAGGAGCAGACCATGACGGGGATCAGCAGGCGACGGGCCCTGGGCGCGGGTGTCGCGGGGGTGGCGGGGGTGGCGGGACTGGCCGCCACGGGCGGGACCGCCGGGGCGGGCGCTCCGACCCCACCGCGGACCGGGCAGCCCGGCCACCTGTTCCACCTCGCGGCGACCGAGCCCAACAACTTCGACGGCGGATGGCTGCGCGGGGCGAACGAGCAGAACTTCCCGGTGCTCGCCGGCCAGCAGGGGTCGGTGTACCTGGCCCACCTCGACCCCGGCGGGATCCGCGAGCCGCACTGGCACCCGACCGCGTGGGAGCTGAACTACATCGTCTCCGGCACTGCGAAGTGGACCATCCTCGGCACCCACCCCGACGGCGAGTACCACAACGACGTCTTCACCGCGCAGCGCGGTGACCTCGTGTTCGCGCCGACGGGCCTGTTCCACTACTTCGAGAACGCGTCGACGACCGAGCCGCTCGACGTGCTCATCGTCTTCAACACCTCGACCGCCGAGCCGGACGACGACATCGGCATCGTCGGCAGCCTCAACGCGATCCCCCGGGACGTGCTGGCCGCGTCGTTCGGGGTGCCCGAGTCGGCGTTCGCGCAGGTGCCCCAGCGGATCGAGCCGGTGGTGATCACCCGCCGCCGCTGAGCGCCGGGCGGGCTCAGAGGTCGGCGAGCGCGGACAGCGGCGACTCGACGGCGTCGGCGACGAAACGGAGGAAGCCGCCCGCGGTGCCGCCGTCGCAGACCCGGTGGTCGAACACCAGCGACAGCTGGGTGATCGACCGCGGGACGACCGCGCCGTCGACGACCCACGGCCGCGGCAGCACCCGTCCGACGCCCAGCATCGCGACCTCGGGATGGTTGATGATCGCGGCGCTGCCGTCGACGCCGAGCACCCCGTAGTTGTTCAGGGTGAACGACCCTCGGGTCAGCTCGGCGGCGGTGACCGAGCCGTCCCGGGCCGCCGCGGTGAGACGGCGGATCTCGGTGTCGAGGCCGCGCATCCCGAGACGGTGGGCGTCGGCCACCGAGGGGACGACCAGGCCGCGGTCGGTCTGCGCGGCGATGCCGAGGTGCACCCCGTCGAGGTGCACGATCTCCGCGGACCCGGTGTCGACACGGGCGTTGAGCTCGGGGAACCGCGCGAGACCGGCGACGACGAACCGGGCCAGGATCGCGAGCAGCCCGACCGGGCGGCCGTCGGCGCCGGTGAGCTGCTGGCGCAGGGCGAGCAGGTCGGTGGCGTCGACGTCGACCCAGGTCGTGGCCTCGGGGATCTCGGCGCGACTGCGGGTCAGGGTCTCGGCGACGGCGCGGCGGACGCCGCGGAGCGGCACGACCTCGCGGACCGCGAGCCCGGTGCGGGGGTCGCGGTCCGGCGCGGCCGGGGTTGGCCCGGTCGCGGTCGGTGCGGCAGCGGTCGGTGCGGCAGCGCGGGCCGCGGCGACGGCCACGTCGTGGCGCAGCACCATCCCGCCGGGTCCGGTCCCCTCGACCGTCGCGAGGTCGATGCCGTGGTCACGAGCCAGCCGCCGCACCACGGGCGACTGCACCGGCCGACGCTCGCCCGGTGCGCCGTCGGCGGCCGACGTCGCCGCCGGAACCGCGGATGTCGCTGCCGGGACCGCGGACGGGGGAGCCGGCGCGGGGGCGTCCGTGGGTGCGGCGGTCGCGGGTACGGCGTCCGCGGGAGTGGCGGTCGCGGGGGTGGCCGTCGCGGAGGCGCGCTTCACGGCCCGGCGACGCCGGCGGGCCCCCTCGTGCCCGCCGGTCGTCCCGTAGCCGATCAGGACGTTGCCCGACCCGGCGTCCCCGGCGTCCTCGGTGGCATCCCCGACCGAGACCAGCGGTTCCCCGACCCGCAACGTCTCGCCCTCCGCGCCGTGCCGGGACAGCACCGTGCCCGCGTACGGCGAGGGCACCTCGACCACGGCCTTCGCCGTCTCCACCTCGGCGACGGGCTGGTCCACGCCGACGGTGTCCCCGTCGGCCACGAGCCAGCGGACCAGCTCGGCCTCGGTCAGCCCCTCCCCCAGGTCGGGCAGGGTGAACACCTGCGCGCTCACGCCGCGTCCTCCCAGCCGAGCGAGTCGACCGCGTCGAGCACCCGGTCCACCCCGGGCAGGTGGGGTCACGTCCGCTGACGTGGTGGACGAAGACGGCTACCTCGTGAGCCTTCGTCGGTCAAACTACGCGGTGATCGCGGTCGTGGTCATCACAACAAGGTGAGCACCCACGGCTGCGCCGATTTCGGGATCTGGCAGGCCAGGTTGCGGGCATAGTGCGTGCGGCACC
>NZ_VRMC01000182.1:0-4040 GCF_008369905.1 Pseudonocardia sp. EV170527-09 | reverse complement strand
CTCCGCGACCAGAGGATGTTCACCACAACCGCACCACAACCCGCTACCGCGGCTTGACACGATCATTCGGATTCCCTCCGGTTGCCGCGACAGAACAGTAGGAACCTACATGTTAGGTGCCTGTGCAGTCGCCGTCGACGAGGCCGGACGGTGTCGACCCGCTGGGTCAGGGGAGCCGGAGAAGCCGGCCCACGGCGGTCCCGACGACGGCCGCCGGTACGGCGAAGACGAGTACCAGCAGCGTCCACCTCTCCCAGGAGTCCGTCTGCAGGTACTGCCAGAAGTCGCGGTGGCGCGAGGAGAAGCCGATCATCCAGTGCGCTTTCAGCAGGTAGTAGGTGCTGACCGCCACGATGCCGCAGGCGAGCACCGACATCAGGTTGGTGCTGAACCTGCGGGACACCATCGCCGAGAGCCCGAGGACCGCGGCCCATGACCACCAGGTGTCGGTCACCGCGACGATCGAGCCGAACTCGGCGAGCCGGGCGCTGGCCGACAGCGCGCCCCAACCACATCCGAGCACGGCCGTCAGCACGGGTAGCACCATCATCGACGCGCCCATGGAGTGCGCGGGACGCTGCGTCGGGACGGTCGGTGCGTGTGCGGTCGTCGGCGTCACGTCCACCACCCTCGGCTCCGCGGTGTTGCGAGACCGTAAGCGACGCCGGACGGGCCAGCTCCTAGTCTGGACGGCCCAGCGAACCGGGGGAGGGATCGTGCGGGTACTCGTCGTCGAGGACGACCAGGACATCCGGGAGGCCATGCGGGCCGGGCTGAGTTCCGATTCCGTCGTCGTCGACGTCGCTGCGGACGGTCACGAGGCGCTCGACCTGCTCGGGCTCAACGACTACGACGTCGCGGTCCTCGACCGTGACGTGCCCGGCCCGGACGGGGACGAGATCGCCCGGCGGATCGGGCACCGCGGCGCTGGTCCGCGGATCATCATGGTGACCGCCGCGGGGGGCCTGGCGGAGAAGGAGGACGGCTTCGGCGCCGGCGCCGACGACTACCTCACCAAGCCGTTCGTCATGAGGGAGCTGCAGCTGCGCGTGCGCGCTCTGGCCCGGCGGTCGACGCGTGCCCTGCCCGTGGTGCACGAGTACGGCGGCCTGCGGGTGGACACCCACCGGCACGAGGTCCACCGCGACGGCGGACTCGTGCCGCTCACACCCAAGCAGTTCGCCGTGCTCGAGGTACTGGCGGGCGAGGCCGGCGGTGTGGTAAGCGCCGAGGATCTGCTGGCCCGCGCCTGGGACGAGAACATCGACCCGTTCACCAACTCCGTGCGCGTCACGATCTCCGCGTTGTGCAGGCGACTCGGCCGGCCGTGGATCATCGAGACCGTGCCCGGGGTCGGATACCGGCTGTGCACCGACGGCGTGAGGTGACCGGGCTTCCGCAGCTGGGCATCCGCGCCAAGCTGACGCTCAGCTACGTCGGCCTGTTCCTCGGGACAACGGTGGTCCTGCTGACCGTGGTGGCGCTGTTCATCATGCGCTACATCCCCGACGCCGACCTCTCCGTCTCGGGTACCGGCCGGTGGGCCCCGGGCCGGCAGCCGATCCTGGAGGCGTTCGCGCCGCGGGCCGCGGTCGTCGTCGCGGTGCTGTTCGGCGTCGCCCTGGGGGTCTCGTGGTTCCTGGCGGGCCGCGTACTGCGCCCGCTGCCGGGTCTGACCCGCGCCGCGCAGCTGACCTCGCAAGGATCGCTGACCCACCGCATCCGCTACGTCGGCGCCCGTGACGAGCTCGGTCGCCTCGCCGACACCTTCGACGACATGCTCGCCCAGCTGCAGCGCCACGACGACCAGCAGCGACGCTTCGCCGCGAACGCCTCGCACGAGCTGCGGACTCCGCTGGCCGCGACCAGGGCGCTGCTCGACGTCGCCGAGGCCGACCCCTGCTCGCTCGACACCGGAGACCTGCTGGGGCGGCTCCGGCGGATCAACGAACACGCCATCGCGACCACCGAGGCGATGCTGGTGATGGCACGCTCGCAGGAGGGTCAGCTGACGACCGAGCGGGTGGACCTGTCGCTGGTCGCGGAGGAAGCCGTCGAGACGCTGGTCCCGGTGGCCGACCGCCGGAGGGTGACCCTCGACGCCGACGGGACCGCTCCCGCCCCCTGCTCCGGCTCGGCTCCGCTGCTGCTGCAGATGACACAGAACCTGCTGCACAACGCGATCGTCGACAACGTCGACGGCGGCCGGGTCGGGATCCGCACGGGGACCGAGGGCGGCCACGCCTGGGTGGAGGTGGACAACACCGGCCCCATCGTCCCGGAGGAGGCTCTGCCGACCCTGACCGATGCGTTCCGGCGGGTCGACGATCGCGGGCGGAGCGGCCACGCGGCCGGAGCAGGACTAAGGTTGTCGGTGGTCGCGGCGATCGTCAGGGCACACGACGGGTCGCTCGAACTGGGGGCGCGTGACGGTGGGGGCCTGCGGGTGCGAGTCGATCTGCCCTCACCGTGAGAGCCGACCGGCCTGCCGCGACGAGAGGGAGCGGTCGTCGCCCGATCCTGACCGCGGCCCGACCGGGTCGCGCTGCCGGGTGGTCTCGAGTCGACAGGTCCCCACGACGCCACACCTGGGTCCAGGGTGATCCGAGATCTGCTGATGGGCGGAACCACCACATGAAACCTCCCGTACGGTCACGCCGGGGCTGGCGACGTCTGGTTGCTGCTGCGACCGTGCCGGGCGTCGTCGCCGTCTCGGCGGCGTGCGGCCCCGGTGACGGCGTCGACTCCGGCGACGGAACGGAGTTCACGTACTGGTCGATGTGGCGAGCCACGGAGCCCCAGGGCCAGGTCCTCCAGTCCTCGATCGACCAGTTCACGAGGGACACCGGAATCACGGTCGACGTCCGCTGGCAAGGACGGCGAGTGCTGGACAACCTGGCCCCGTCGCTGCCCGGAGGGGCTGATGCAGACCTGGTGGACCAGTCCATGAGCAAGCTCCGCGCCGCCCTCGCCGACACCGGACAGGCCGCCGACCTCACCTCCGTCCTCGGCGAGCCGATCCCGGGCGAGAACAAGAGGATCTCGGAGGTCATCCCGCAGAAGTACCTGCCCTTCCTCAACGGCGGGGACGGCAAGCCCTACCTGATCCCCTACGAGGTGACCAGCCAGGGCCTGTGGGTGAACGCGGCCAGGTACCCGGACGTCGCCGCGAAGCCGCCGGTGAGCTGGGACGACTTCGTCGCGCTGCTCGCCACGCTCAAGGCGAGCGGGGTGACACCGCTCGCAGCCGACGCCGACAAGGCCCTCTGGCCGCTGCTGGTCCTGCAACGGGCGCTGGGACAAGAGGGTCTGGTCCGGTTGGCCCGTGACCGGACGGGCGAGGCGTGGAACGATCCGGCCGTCCTCGACGCGGTCCGCAGGCTCGAGCAGATGGTGCGCAGCGGCTACTTCGGCCACGCCTACACCGCCGCGCAGTACCCGGCCGGGCAGATCAGCTGGGCCCAGGGCAGGGCTGCGTTGATCCTGCAGGGATCCTGGCTTCCGAGCGAGACGGAACGGTACATGACGCCCGGCTTCAGGCCGACCTCGATCCAGCTCCCTGCCATCAACGGCGGCAACGTGGCCGTCGGCATCGAATTGTTCGGTTTCGCCGGGTCTGTAACGAGAACGGTGGTTCCGGCGATGTTGTCAGTAGTGCTCGGCGCCCGGCCAGCGGTCACCGAAAGTGATGGCGAAGGCGTTGAGGACTGGCTTCCAGCGCATCATCCATCGGGTGTGGCCTCGTCCGGTCGGGTCGAGGCTGCGGGTGACAAGGTACAGACATTTCATCGCGGCCTGCTCGCTGGGGAAATGCCCTCGCGCTCGGACCGCTCGCCGGTAGCGGGCGTTCAACGATTCGATCGCGTTCGTCGTACAGATCACCCTCCGGACCTCGATGTCGTAGTCGAGGAACGGCACGAACTCGGTCCAGGCGTTACGCCACAAACGTATCATCGCCGGATAGGCTCGCCCCCACTCGTCATCGAGATCATCCAGCGCGGCTGCAGCGGCATCGGCGGTGGACGCGGTGTAAATAGCTC
>NZ_VRMC01000181.1:0-4043 GCF_008369905.1 Pseudonocardia sp. EV170527-09 | reverse complement strand
GGACCCTGGCCGACGGCTGGGCCTACGCCCGACTCTATGAGTCGACCCGCCAACGCAACGACGCCCTACCCGGCTGGCTGCACTTCTACAATCACCACCGCGCTCACTCCGCCATCGGCGGCCAGCCACCAGTCACCAGGCTGACCAACCTCCCTGGACATCACACCTAGGGCGAACAGGCGGAGCTCTTGGGCGAACTCTCGGCGGACAGGGGTGGGTGTGAGGGAGGTGTCGTACTTTCTGGCAGTGACATGCGGAGCCGTGTTCGCGTGGAGGCTGCTCCATGCATTGAGGGCGCCCCGCTCACCAGATCCCTGGACTTCGGTGCTGTTCAGTGCCGGCCTCGGCGTGATGGTTCTGCTCAACCGGCCGGACTTTTCTAGGTGGGTTGACGAAGTTCTAGGATCTCACACAGCCGGCATCGTGCGCAATCTCATGATTGTCGGCGCTTTCGCGTCGATGCAGCTGTTCTACCTTCGTAACATTGCCGAATACAGACCGCGGCAACGCCGGTACGTCGAAATCGCGGCGCTGATCGCGACGGTACTGGTCATCCTGATCGTGCCGCTGTTCGTTATGGCGCCGTTTGAACTGAGCTTCACGAGTCATGATATCCAAGACCCAGCGGTACTGGTGTTCTTCGTGTCTGTGAGTGCGTACCTCGTATACGCCTGCATTACGCAAGTATATTGGACTACCCGGGACAGTATTACGATCTACAAGAAACGGGCTTGGGACTTCCTTGTTGTTGCAGTTTCGCTCGCGGTGGGCTGCGGTGTCTACCTCATCTTGTTGGGCTCGCGAGCTTCGTACTATGCGCAGGTCCTGTTTGGCTCCGGCTCTGCGTCTATCAACATGTGGTCCGGAGGCTTAGTTGCGATTCGGGTTTCCGTGTTGGCAATGCTCCTCGCGGTGTTCTATCCCGGCGCCGCCGACGACTTCAGGCTACTTCTGCACCGTGGTGCGCAGATGTACTCCTATGCTCGGCTCGCGCCTCTGGATCGAGTTGTCCGGTCGCTTTACCCGGAACTGGTTCGGCCAGATGTACCCCTCGGCGGCGGAGAGAGCAGCGAAGTCATAAGGCGGGTGTGGAGCTTGCCGTCCCGCCTCTCATGTGAGCTGCGCGGGCAGCGCTGTAGCGATGGATACGCGCGAATCTACAACGTGTTCGCTGGCTTCACTACAAATGATCGCTCTGATGTATCGGTCGTTGTCGATCAGCTCCGGAACATGCCTAGTGATCTGCCCGAGCGGGCACGGAAGGGCGAAACGGGGCCCCTTGTAGAGGTGTCGGAATGGCTCCGACAGTACCAAGTTCCGCAGATTTTGTCCACTCAGGCTGTGAAGAGCGAGGCTAAGTAAAGATGAATGCCGCGAGGGCGGAAATTTTTGTAGCGGACCGGCTCATCTCGCGAGGGCGGGAGCATCCCGAAGGTGGGGATGCGGTGCGTGTTTCGCAGGGCCAGATCGATGCGACCGGTAGGGCAGACGAGCTCATCGCATCAGATCCCGAGGCGACTGTTTCGCGCTTCGCTGGGCACAGCATCATGCCCGGGCTCATCAACAGCCATGTCCATCTCGGTGGCGATTGCAGCAAATCCTCGTTCGACGTGTTGTGCTCCGGCGCGCCCGATGACGTACGAGCCCTGATCCGGGCCAACGCACGGAGCTGCTTGCGAGCTGGCTGCACTACAGTTCGAGACCTTGGTGACGCCTGGGGATACGTCGCGAGGTTTCGCGACTCGGATGCAGACGCTGACAGCGTGCGGCCTACGGTGCTCTCCGCGGGGACCCCGCTCACGATCACAGGTGGACACTGCTGGTACCTGGGCGGTATTGCGGACTCAGCGGCGGAGATTCGGTCTGCGATCGATCGTTCAGCTGGCGATGTAGATCTAATCAAGATCATGGCGGGTGGCGGGTATATGACGCCAGAGGGGCCCACCCCGTTCGACGCGCAATACTCCACTGAGCTAATCGGAGTTGCCGTTGAGCATGCTTCGCGGTACGGGCTGCAAGTGGCAGCTCACGCTCACGGCACCGAGCCTATTGTTCGATGCATTGAAGCAGGGGTATCTACCATCGAGCACTGCGGATGGCGGTCGGGTCCTGGCCAGAGAGACCAGAATGAAGCAGCCGTCCGAAAGATGGCCCAGCAGAAAACGGCCGCTGGCGACACCACTCCGGCCGTCTGGCGCGGCATAGCCAAGTACGTCACGACCCCAGAATACAAGTTCGGCAGCCAGCTCACCTGGATGGCGGAAAACGATGTCCGAATCTTGATCGGAACAGACTCTGGAGTACCCGGAACCGAGTTCGATCAGCTGAAACTGAGCATGGAGCTGTATGAAGAACTGGGCTTCGCCCGTGGCGATATCATTGATATGGTCACGATGGGCGCTGCAGAGGCTCTCGGGATCGGTCATAAGACAGGGGATCTCAGGGCCGGGATGGCGGCCGATCTGCTGATCGTGGCTGGCAACCCGCTCAATGACCTCGATTGTCTACACCGGCCAGAGCGAGTTATCGCTCAGGGCGTTGTGTACTCGCAGCAAGATCTTGGCGACGAGCAGAGCTAGTACTCCAGCCGCACTTCGTGATGATGGTCTGCGCTAGGCTTCGGTCTTGTGCTGGTGGGGGAGGATCTCGAGGCGTGGGCTGGTGGTTTGGATGGGCTGTTCGGGTTGGTGGCGGGCAGGTCCGCGGCGCGGTGGGCGGCGCGGATCCCGGACAGGTGCTTGGCGATGGTGCGGACCTTCGCCCCAGCCCTGGGCGAGCGCGACCAGGTAGGCCGACACCGTCGCCGGCGCAGCCGGTAGCGGTGTCAGGTCGTGGTCGGTGCAGAACGCGGTGAAGCTCGTCCATGTCCGCGTACGGGCTCTGATGTCGCTGTAGGTACGAACTGGTTTGTCGTTGGTCCGGCGCGTCGGACCGAAGATCAGCTCAGGGTGGTCGCCCGTGATCCTGCCTGTGGAGGCATGGATGGATATCAGGAGGTTCGCCCCGCTGCGCGCGGCCGGGGCGACGTGGAAGGAAATCGCAGCTCAAGCTGGGTGCGACCCGCGCACCGCCCGTAAGAGATGGTTTCAGAATGAGCTCGGCGTGTCTGCTGTAGACACTCGCTGAGCTGCGGCAGGGTCGTCTGACATGGCTGCCGATCTTGTTCCTGACTCGTTGTGGGAGCGCGTGGAGCCGCTGCTTCCGGCCCGTCCACCGCGCCGGTACCGGTTCCCCGGGCGCAGGCCGGTCGACGACCGGACCGCGCTGCGCGGGATCATGTACGTACTCAAGAACGGGATCAGCTGGAGCCAGCTCCCGACCACCGCGTTCGGCGTCTCGGGGGTGACCTGCTGGCGGCGGATGCGGGACTGGACCGAGGCCGGGGTGTGGCCGGCGCTGCACGAGCTGCTGCTGGCCGAGCTGCGCGCCGCCGGTGAACTCGACCTGGACCGGTGCGCGGTGGACTCCTCGCACATCCACGCGCTCAAAGGGGGGACCATGTCGGGCCGTCGCCGGTCAACCGTGGCCACCCCGGCTCCAAGCACCACCTGATCGTCGACGCCCACGGTCTCCCGCTGGCCGTCACGCTGACCGGCGCCAACCGCCACGACATCACCCAGCTGTTGCCACTGGCGGACGCGGTCCCGCCGATCCGAGGACAGCGCGGCCGGCCACGCCGGCGCCCACGTGAGGTCTACGGCGACCGTGGCTACGACTCCAACCCACACCGACGACGCCTGCGCGAGCGCGGGATCCGCCCGCTGATCGCTCGCCGCGGTGTCGCGCACGGCTCCGGCCTCGAGAAAGTCCGCTGGGTCATCGAGCGCGGGTTCGCCTGGCTACACGCGTTCAAACGCCTGCGGACCCCGCTACGAACGCCTCGCCGACATCCACCTCGGCTTCCTCCAACTCGCCTGCGCCCTGATCTGTCACCACGAACTCACGAAGTCATTCTGAAACCATCTCTAAGTACCTCTCCGCTGGTGCGCCGGCGTCGCCGCCTCGGGCGCCGTCGCGGGCCGGGACGGTGCCGCGGCTGGTCG
>NZ_VRMC01000180.1:0-4048 GCF_008369905.1 Pseudonocardia sp. EV170527-09 | reverse complement strand
ACCACACCGAGAAACTCGGCGAACCACCGGGGGTCAGTCGTCCGCGGGGCCTGTTGACCGAACCACTCAGGGCCCGTTCTGTCCGGCTCACTCGCTGACAGGAAGAAAGTTACGCCATGGGATTCGGGCACGTCAAACCGGGGTCGGAAACACCCGCTGACCTGCGCAAACTCGTCTCCGGGCCGCACGACACCGCGGTCGAGCCCGACCCTGCCGAGCGACGAACGGTCGCCCTGACGAGCTCACCTCGGATACTGGTTGACCAGCGCCGATCGCGCAAGTGGAAGCTCGCGGTGGGGGTTCGAACCGGAGCTCCATCCGTCGTTCGTCCCACGCCTGCCTGCTCGCCAACTGTTTTCAAGATTTTTTTCGACCGTCCGTCGTGGTGTCCGGCCGCGACGAGCGGTCGGTGTACGGGAGGTCGTCCTCGGGGGCGACGGGTTCAGGCGGTTGATCACGATCGTCGACCGCGGGTGGCCGTTCGTCGTGGTGCCTCGCAGGCCCGGTGCGTCGCCACGCGAGACTCGGGGCGTGCACTCCGACGGAGACGTCCTCCCACCCGTCCTGCATCGGCTGCGTGCCGGCGCGGAGCTCACGGCCGCGGCCTGGTGCCGTACCCCGGGTGCGACGGGTCGGGTCCGGGCGACCGTCGTCGCCGGGCAGCTCGTGGTGGATGCGGGCGACAGTGAGCCACTCCGGATCACGGCGTCGCCCGTGGCGCTTCCCCTCCGGACCCGGTCGGTGGACCGCGTCGCCGTCCCGATGCTGCTCCCCCACCTACGGGACATCGACGGTCTGTTCGCGGAGCTGCGGCGGGTCCTCGCACCGCACGGGCTCATCTCGGTCCTGGTGCCGGCGCCGCGGTCGTTCGGCTGGCGTGGGACCGCGTTGCGGAAGGCGGTCCGTGGTGCGTGGCGGCACAGGTCGGCCGTCGAGCACCCGGAGTGGCTGGCGGCCGCCGCAGACTTCGCCGTACTCGCCGACGACCGTCTCGACTTCACCCTCGACGGGGACGCGCCGTCGGACGGCGCCGACGAGCTGTGCGCCGCCGGCGTCTACCCGCCCGATCTCCCGGACCGGGCGCGTGCGGACCTCGCGGGGCACCGCACAGCTCTCCGGACGGTCCGGTTGCGCCGGGTGGTGGCCCGGCGCTGAGGATCAGTCCGCGGTGGCGATCTCGGCGACGGCCCCGGCGATCCGCAGATCCTGACCCGGGCCGCCGGCGTCGTCGACCTCCACGACGTCGGCGACGATCGCGGTGATGTTGTCGGGCCCGCCGCCCTCGTTGGCGAGCCTGATGAGCTCGTCGACGACCTGCTCCGGCTCCGCGCCGGAAGCGAGCTCGCGGTGCAGGACGTCGTCGTCGAGCACGGCGGTCACACCGTCGGAGCAGAGGAGATAGCGGTCCCCGACGAGGATGTCGACACGGTCGAGGTCCGGGTCCGGCGCGTGGTCGGTGCTCAGCGCACGCATCAGGACGGAGCGGCGCGGGTGGTGCGCCGCCTCCTCCAGAGTGATCTGCCCCTGGTCGACGAGCTGCTGGACCATCGTGTGGTCGTGGGTGAGCCGGCTCAGCTCGCCGTCCCGCAGGAGGTAGATCCGGGAGTCCCCGATGTGGGCGAGCGCGAGCTGGTCACCGGTGAGGAGCAGCGAGACGACGGTCGTACCCATCCCCCGCATCTCCGGCTCGTCCGCGGCGCGGCGGGCCAACCGGTCCGTGGCGTCGTTAAGCGCCTCGATCATCTCGGCCGCGAGGTCGATGTCGGTGAGGTCCTGCGGGAGCCGAGACTCCAGCTCGGTGAACACCGACACCGTCGTCGCACTCGCGATCTCGCCGTGGGCATGACCGCCCATCCCGTCGGCCACGATCAGCAGTCGGCCGGTCGTCGCTCCGGAGTCCTGGTTCGACGTCCGGCGACGGCCCACATCCGACCCGAGCGCGGATCGCAGTCCCAGCACCATGGGGACAGTATGGACGTCACGGTCCGTCAGCGTCGCAGGCGAGGCCCGTTCGGCGTGTGCTTCAACCGGTCGGATGGCGCTACGCCCTGCGCACGGGCCGGATCGGGTGGTTCGTGACGGCGGAGCCGCGGCTGTGATCGCTTGCCTCCCTCGCTACGGTGGGGGCGCACCGGACGAGGTCCGGGGCGGCCGGCCCTCGTAGCTCAGCTGGATAGAGCAAGAGCCTTCTAATCTCTAGGTCGTTGGTTCGAGTCCAACCGGGGGCACCAGGTCAGAGCGCCGTAACGGCGCTCTGCTCATGTCTCATGGAGCTAGACGTGGCGCGAATCTGTTTCTACGGTTCCGGTCATGGCCAGTCAGCCCGCAAGACGGAAGCGGCATCGCGGCGAGGTCGAGGTTCTCCCCAGCGGCTCGTTCCGAGTCCGCGTCTATGCGGGCGTCGACCCGCTCTCGGGGAAGCGCCACTACCTGCGTGAAACGGTCCCCGCCGGTCCGAACGCTGCCAAGGAGGCGGAGAAGACCCGCACCCGACTACTCGCCGAGGTCGACGAGCGCCGGAATCCGAGGACCAGCGCCACGGTCAACCAGCTTCTCGACCGCTACCTGAGCGTCGTCGAGGTCGAGGAGTCAACCAGGACCGGCTACGAGTCGATGTGCCGGAACTACATTCGCCCGGTCCTCGGAGAGCTGCGGATCGGACGCATCGACGGCGAGACCCTCGACGCCTTCTTCGCCGAACTGCGGCGCTGTCGTCGCCGCTGCGACCGACGAGCCAGGACCGACCACCGCATGGCCGAGGACCACGACTGCGACCGACGATGTAAGCCGCATACCTGCCGTCCGCTCGGTGGCTCCTACATGAGGCAGATCCACAACGTCCTGAACGGAGCGTTCACCCGCGCCGTCCGCTGGCGCTGGGTCGGCACGAACCCGGTCCGTCAGGCCGAGGCGCCACCTCAACCGACACCGGACCCTCAGCCGCCCACAGCGAGTCAGGCCGCGGCCATCGCCAACGAGGCGTGGGGCGATCCTCACTGGGGAATGCTCGTCTGGCTCGCGATGACGACAGGTGCCCGACGAGGCGAACTCTGCGCTCTGCGCTGGGACCGGATCGACTTCACCACGGGGGTTGTCGACATCGGCACCTCAATCGGGCAGGTCGGCGCCAGGACCTGGGAGAAGACCACGAAGACGCATCAGCGCCGACGGATCGTCGTGGACCCGCAGACCCTGGCCCTGCTTCAGGCCTACCTCCGTCACTCAGCCGAGACCGCGGCCGGGCTCGGTGTCGAGCTGCGACCCGACAGTTTCGTCTTCACACGCTCGCCCGACGGCTCAACCTGGCTCAAGCCCGACTCGCTGACGCAGCGCTACGCGAGGATGTGCGCCCGGCTCGGCTGGAACATGCACCTCCATCAGCTCCGGCACTACTCGGCGACCGAGCTGATCGCCGCCGGCGTGGATGTTCGGACGGTCGCCGGCCGGCTCGGACACGGAGGCGGCGGAACGACGACGCTCCGCGTGTACAGCGCGTGGGTCGCCGAGGCTGATCAGCGCGCGGCCGGGTCGCTCGCCGCTCGCCTTCCTCAGCTCTCCGCCAGCCCTTGGACCGAGGATGCGTCAACGGTTCCCGAGCTACCCGCTCCTGCACGGGGCTCCCGGCGCGGCGAGGAGAACCCTTACGAGGCGATCGCCGCCGACATCCGCGCGGCGATCCGCTGCGGCGCGCTCCTGCCCGGCGAACCCATCCCCACCGTCAAGGAGCTGGCTCGCCGGTACGAGGTCGCCGAGGCGACCGCGCACCGAGCAGTTGCGCTTCTCAGCGCGAGCGGCGAAGTCGTCGTGTCCCGTGGGCGCCGGGCTCGCGTCGGCTCCCCCGCCTCCACGTCAACCACACAGGACGGACCTTCCGATCCCTAGTTGTGATGTCCAGGGAGGTTGGTCAGCCTGGTGACTGGTGGCTGGCCGCCGATGGCGGAGTGAGCGCGGTGGTGATTGTAGAAGTGCAGCCAGCCGGGTAGGGCGTCGTTGCGTTGGCGGGTCGACTCATAGAGTCGGGCGTAGGCCCAGCCGTCGGCCAGGGTCC
>NZ_VRMC01000017.1:0-77957 GCF_008369905.1 Pseudonocardia sp. EV170527-09 | reverse complement strand
GCCCCGCCCCCGGCCGTGGAGCCCGCCGCGTTCGCCGTCACACCCCCGCCGGGATGGACCGCTCCGGCCCCCGGGGCGCCCGCGCTGGAGGTGTTCGGGGTGCCGTTCGCCCGGCTCGCCGAGGCGCCGCCGTTCGCCGCGGGCGACTGCCCCGTCGGCGCCGCACCGCGCGGGGTCGCCGCGGCCGCGCTCGTCGCCGTTCCGGCCGGGACGACCGTCGAGCAGGCCGCGCAGGCGTTCGCCCGCGGCGCCGGGGAGTCCGCCTACGCCGGCTCGGCCCCGCAGGTGGCGGTCGGGCCGCCCGGGCCACGCCCGGGCGACGACGAACCGGGGACCTGGGTGGAGGCCACCGTGCGCACCGACGGCACCGCGTCGGGAGCGGGCGGCTGCCGCGCCACCGACGGCGCGGTCGGGGTGCTCGCGGTGCCGCGGACCCAGGCCCGCGACGGCTCGGTCGGTGTCGCGATGCTGGTGGTCGCGGCGGACGTGGGTGGCGGCCCCGGCGACGCGGTGCCCCGCTCCGCGCTCACCGACCTGGCCGCCTCGGCGGTCCGCCCCGGCTGACCCCGGAACGCACGGAGCGGCCCCTCCGAAGAGGGACCCGCTCCGTGCGGTGGCGGTGCGGCTCAGGCCCCGCGGACGATCCCGGCGACGAGCTCGGCGGCCCCGGCGCGGTCGATCTCGCTCCGCTCGCCGGTGGCCCGGTCCTTGAGCTCCAGCTTCCCCTCCGCGAGCCCCCGCCCGACGACGACGATCGTCGGGACCCCGATCAGCTCGGCGTCGGCGAACTTCACGCCGGGGCTCGCCTTGCGGTCGTCGAGGACGACCGACAGGCCCTGGGCCTCCAGCTCGGCGGCGACGGCCTCGCCGCCCTCCAGCAGCTCCGCGGACTTGCCGGCGACGACGACGTGCACGTCGAACGGCGCGACCGAGCGCGGCCACACCAGGCCGGAGTCGTCGTGGGACTGCTCGGCGATCGCGGCGACCAGCCGGGAGACGCCGATGCCGTAGGAACCCATCGTGATCCGGACGGGCTTGGAGTCCGGACCGAGCGCGTCGAGGGAGAAGGCGTCGGCGTACTTGCGGCCGAGCTGGAAGATGTGCCCGATCTCGATGCCGCGGGCGGCCTCCAGCACCCCGGTGCCGTCCGGGGACGGGTCCCCGGCGCGGACCTCGGCGGCCTCGATCGTGCCGTCCGGGGTGAAGTCCCGGCCCGCGAGGAGGTCGACGACGTGGTGGTCGGCCTTGTCCGCGCCGGTCACCCACGCGGTGCCGGTCACGACGCGCGGGTCCACGAGGTAGCGGACGCCGTTCGCGGCCAGCGCGCCCGGGCCGATGTAGCCCTTGACGAGGAAGGCGTTGCGGGCGAAGTCGGCCTCGTCGAGCAGCTCGACCTGGGCCGGCTCCAGCGACGCCTCGAGGCGCTTCATGTCGACCTCGCGGTCCCCGGGGACACCGATCCCCAGCAGCTCCCACTCGGTCGCGCCCGGCTGCCGCGTCTTGACCAGCACGTTCTTGAGCGTGTCGGCCGCGGTGAAGGTGCGCTCGGTGTTGGCGTTGAGGAAGTCCACCAGCGACGCGATGGTCGGGGTGTCCGGCGTGTGGTGCACCTGCGCGGCGGGCAGCCCCTCGAGCGGGATCGCCGGGGGCGCGGGCGTGGTGACGGCCTCGACGTTGGCCGCGTAGCCGCCGGGGCCGCGGACGAAGGTGTCCTCGCCGGTCTCGGACTCGGCGAGGAACTCCTCCGACGCCGAGCCGCCCATCGCGCCCGAGGTCGCGGACACGATGACGTAGCGCAGCCCGAGCCGGTCGAAGATCTTCACGTAGGCGTCGCGGTGCTTGCGGTAGGACTCGGACAGGCCCTCGTCGGTGAGGTCGAACGAGTAGGAGTCCTTCATGAGGAACTCGCGGCCGCGCAGGATGCCGGCGCGGGGCCGCTCCTCGTCGCGGTACTTGTTCTGGATCTGGTAGAGGATGACCGGGTAGTCCTTGTAGGACGAGTACTCGCCCTTGACCGTGAGGGCGAACAGCTCCTCGTGGGTCGGGCCGAGCAGGTAGTCACCGCCCTTGCGGTCCTGCAGACGGAACAGGTTGGGGCCGTACTCGGTCCACCGGTTCGTCGCCTCGTAGGGCTCGCGCGGCAGCAGCGCCGGGAACTGGATCTCCTGGGCGCCCATGGCGTTCATCTCCTCGCGCACCACGTTCTCGATGCGGCGGAGCACCGTGAGGCCGAGTGGGAGCCAGGAGTACACGCCCGGGGCCACGCGACGGACGTAGCCGGCGCGGACCAGCAGCTTGTGGCTGGGCACCTCCGCGTCGGCCGGGTCCTCACGCAGGGTGCGCAGGAACAGCGACGACATCCGGGTCAACACCTGCAGAAGGGTAGCGAGGGGCCCCGGAGCTCCTCATCCCGGTTCCGGAGCGGGCAGACTCGGGGGCATGGGAGACGAACAGCACGAGCTGCTCGCGGGGGCACGCCAGGGCGTCCTCGCGACGATCAAGCGCAGTGGCATGCCCCAGCTGTCGCCGGTGACGCCGTACTACGACCGGGCGGCGGGCACGGTGCAGGTGTCGATGACCGAGGGACGGGCGAAGACCGCGAACCTGCGGCGGGACCCGCGGGCGGCACTGTCGGTCCAGAGCGCCGACGGCCGCTCGTGGGCGACGGCCGAGGGCCCGGTCGAGCTCGTCGGCCCCGACGACTCGACCGACGGACCGGCCGTGCAGGCACTGGTCGACTGGTACCGGGCCGCCGCCGGGGAGCACCCGGACTGGGACGAGTACCGCGAGGTCATGGTCCGGGACCGGCGGGTGCTGATGACGATGCGGGTGCAGCGCGTCTACGGCGAGAACCTGGGCTGAGCCCCGCGTCGGGCCGGGTGCACGGGTGGGCCCGCGCGCCCCGGCCCGAGCGGCTCAGACCGCCTCGTCCAGCAGCTCCGCGAGCAGCCGGGCGACCGTCGGGGTCTCCACCAGGAACCCGTCGTGCCCGTACGGGGAGTCGATCACCTTCAGCGGGTCGGCGCGTGGGATCCCGTCGGCCAGCTCCTGCTGCTCGGCGAGCGGGTAGAGCCGGTCGGAGGTGACACCGGCGACGTAGGTGCGGGCGCTGACCCGCGACAGCGCCGACGCCACCCCGCCCCGGTCACGGCCGACGTCGTGGTGGTTCATCGCCTGGGTCAGCCGCACGTAGGACGCGGCGTCGAAGCGCTGCACCAGCTTGTCCGCATGGTGGTCCAGGTAGGACTCCACCGCGTAGCGGCCGCCGTCGAGCGGGTCCTCGCCGGCCTGCGGGTCGCGGCCGAACCGGGTCGCCAGCTCGACTCCCGACCGGTACGACAGGTGCGCGATCCGCCGGGCGACGCCCAGTCCGCGCCACGGCCCCTCGGGCGTGTCGTGGTAGTCGCCGCCGTGCCAGTGCGGGTCGGAGGTGATGGCCTGGATCTGCGGGCTCGCCCAGCCGATCTGGTCCGCCGACGACGCCGCGGGCCCGGCGAGCAGGAACAGCCGCCGTACCCGGTCGGGCTCGGTCGCCGCCCACTCCAGGGAGCGCATCGACCCCATCGAGCCGCCGATCACGCAGGCGAACGCGTCGATGCCGAGCGCGTCGGCGAGGTACTGCTCGGCGGCGACGGTGTCCCGCACGGTGACCGTCGGGAACCGGCTGCCCCAGGTCCGGCCGTCCGGCGCCCGCGACGCCGGACCGGTACTGCCCTGGCAGCCGCCGACCGCGTTCGGCGCGACGACGAACCAGCGCGCCGGGTCCAGCGGGCCGCCCGACTCGATCAGCCCGGGCCACCAGCCCGGCGTCGGGTGCCCGGGGCCGGCCGGGCCGTCCAGGTGCGCGTCGCCGGTGAGGGCGTGCAGCACCAGGACGGCGTTGGAGCCGTCCGGCGCGAGCTCGCCCCAGGTCTCGTAGGCCAGCCGCACGCCGGGGAGCTCCCCGCCGGCCACCAGCTTCAGCGGCGCCGGCAGGTCGAGGAATCGGCGGCGGCCGGGGTCGTCCCCCTCCCGCCAGGCACCGCTGGCGGGAGGGGGCTCGATGTCGTTCACGGACACCAGGTAATCAGATCGCCGCTCATGCGCCCTTCGCGGCGCGGAACCCGGCGTCGAGGTCGGCCTTGAGGTCCTCGATGCCCTCCAGACCCACCGAGAGCCGGACCAGGCCCGGGGTGACCCCGGACGCGATCTGCTCCTCGGCCGACAGCTGGCTGTGCGTGGTCGACGCCGGGTGGATGACCAGGCTGCGCACGTCGCCGATGTTGGCGAGGTGGCTGTGCAGCTCGAGGGCGTTGACGAACTTCTTGCCCGCCTCGACCCCGTCCTGCAGCTCGAACGCCACGATCGCGCCGCCGCCCTTGGGCAGGTACTTCTTCTGCAGCTCGTGCCACGGGCTGGACGGGAGGCCTGCGTAGTGGACCTTCTCCACCTCGTCGCGGCCCTCCAGCCACTCGGCCAGCGCCTGGGCGTTCTGGTTGTGCCGGTCCATCCGGAGCGACAGCGTCTCGATGCCCTGCAGGATCAGGAACGCGTTCTGCGGGGAGATCGCCGGGCCGAGGTCGCGCAGCAGCTGCACGCGGGCCTTGATGATGTAGGCGATCGGGCCGACGGCGTCGGTGAACACCGCGCCGTGGTAGCTCGGGTCGGGGCTGGTCAGGCCCGGGAACCGGTCCTTGTTGGCGACCCAGTCGAACTTCCCGGAGTCGACGATGATGCCGCCGACCGAGGTGCCGTGGCCGCCGAGGAACTTGGTCAGGGACTCGACGACGATGTCGGCGCCGTGCTCGATCGGCCGCACCAGGTACGGGGTCGGGACGGTGTTGTCGACGATCAGCGGGACCCCGGCGGAGTGCGCGACGCCGGCGACGGCCGCGATGTCGAGGATGTTGCCGCGCGGGTTGCCCAGCGTCTCGCCGTAGAGGGCCTTGGTGTTCGGCCGGATCGCGGCCTTCCACTCCTCCAGGTCGTCCGGGTCGTCGACGAAGGTGACCTCGATGCCCAGCTTCGGGAAGGTGTAGTGGAACTGGTTGTAGGTGCCGCCGTAGAGCGAGGCGCTGGAGACGATGTGGTCCCCGGCCTCGGCGATGTTCTGGATCGCCAGTGCCTGCGCGGCCTGCCCGGACGCGACGGCCAGGGCCCCGACCCCGCCCTCCAGCGCGGCGACGCGCTGCTCCAGCACGTCCTGGGTGGGGTTCATGATCCGCGTGTAGATGTTGCCGAACTCGGCGAGCCCGAACAGGTTCGCGGCGTGGTCGGTGTCGCGGAAGACGTAGGACGTCGTCTGGTAGATCGGCGTCGCCCGGGCGTTGGTGGTCGGGTCGGGTGCGGCGCCGGCGTGCACCTGCTTGGTCTCGAACGACCAGTTGGCGGTGATCTCGGGGTCGGTCACGGTGGGACTCCTCTTCGGGTCGACCGCCGGTGTGAGCGTGCCGAGGCGGGCCGTGCCCGGGTCGGTCGATCGCGGCGGCTACAGGGGTAGCTACAGGACTGTGGCGGGGCGGACGCGTACGTGGGCCCTCGGACGAGCGCGGGTCAGCGGCAGGGGCGACAGGCCGCGCTCGTGATCCGCATGCAGTCGACGTGGATGCGCGCCACCAGGCAGGTCACACACCCGAACCTAGTGCGGTCCCCCGGCGGGCACAACGGCCGTCCGCGGCGATCACTACTCTGTGGCGCCGTGCTCGTCCTGCTGCCGCCCTCGGAGACCAAGCGTGACGGCGGCGACGGTCCGCCGCTCGACCTCACCGCGCTCTCCCACGACACCGACCTCGGCCCCGTCCGCACGGAGCTCTGCGACGAGCTCGTCGCACTGGCCGGCGACCGTCCGGCCGCGCGTGCCGCGCTCGGGGTCTCGCAGCGCCAGGACGCCGAGATCGACCGCAACGCCGCGCTGCGCACGAACCCGACCCTGCCGGCGCTGGACCGCTACACCGGGGTGCTCTACGACGCCCTCGACGCCGGCTCCTTCACCCGCGCCACCCGGGACCGCGCCCGGTCCCGGCTCGCGGTGTGCTCGGCGCTGTTCGGGCTCCTCTCCGCCGACGACCCGATCCCGCCCTACCGGCTCTCGGCGGGCTCGAAGCTGCCCGGTTCGGGCACGCTCGCGGCGCGCTGGCGCCCGGCGCTCGACCCGCTGCTGGCGCGCATCGCAGAAGGCGAGCTCGTCGTCGACCTGCGCTCGGGCGGCTACGCCGCGCTCGGCACGGTCCCCGGCGCGGTCACGGTGAACGTGCTGGCCCAGCGCCCGGACGGGTCGCGCTCGGTGGTCAGCCACCACAACAAGTCGCACAAGGGCGGCCTGGCGCGGCTGCTCGCGAGCTCACGGGCCGAGCCGGCCGACGCCGGCGCGGTGGCCCGGATCGCACGGCGGGCGGGGCACCTCGTGGAACGCGACGGCAACCACCTCGATCTCGTCATCCCGGCCTGACCCCGGAGCCCGGAGCCGGGGACGCACCCGCCGTGGCGGCCCTGGTCGTGGCGGCCCTGGTCGTGGCGGCCCTGGTCGTGGCGGCCCTGGTCGTGGCGGTGCGGCCGGGCGACCGGGCCCGGCGCGGGTCCCGGCCGTACCGACCCCGACACCGCCGAGATCCCCGGCAGTGGTGACCGCTGGTCCACCTGGACCGGGCTGCCCGCCGGGTCCCGCGGCCCGCACCCCCGCCCCGACCGGCCGGTGACCGACGCCGGTGCCGTCGACCACGAGCGCGGGGTGCTCAAGACCGGCAAGGAGGCCGAGGGTGCACCTCGTCGAACGCGGCCTCCCCGGCCACGACGGGGTGCTGCTCGCCGCCAAGCGCTACCGCGATCCCGCACACCGCATGTTCCACCGCGACGCCGGCTACCCGGAGGGGCGCCGCGTCCGGCGCTCCCGGGAGACCCGCGCGATGGCACGGCGCACCTCGCTGGGCCGCGATCTCATCGCCGGGCAGTGGGCGGCGGCCGAGTTCGCCGCGCTCGCCCGGCTGTGCGGGGCGGGTGCCCCGGTGCCCTACCCGGTCTCGGTCGACGGGACCGAAGTGCTGCTGGAGTTCCTCGGCGCCGCCGACGGGCGCGCCGCACCCCGGCTGGGCGCACGGCGACCTGTCGGCCTACAACGTGCTCGTCCACCACGGCAGGGCGGTGCTGATCGACCTGCCGCAGGTGGTCGACGTCGTCGGGAACCCGCAGGGACCGGAGTTCCTCGACCGTGACGTGCGACGCATCGGCGAGTGGTTCGTCGCGCACGGGCTGGACCCGGCCGCCCCCGCCGACCTGCTGTCGGACCTGCGGGAACGCTCCCGGATCGGCTGACGGTCGCCCCCGGTCGCCGGGGTGCGGCCCGGACACCACGGGCGGCATCCCGGCGGGCGGAGGAGGTCCCGCCGTCGTCCGGCCCGGGCGCGGGGCGTATTGTCGATCGACGAGCGCCCGGGCATTCTGTCACCGGGCCGAGCCCTTCCATCACGGAGCGCGCACCGCGACGACGCACCTGCCGCGCCCGGGCCCGTCGGCCGAGCACACCTCCCCCGAGGTCTCCGCAGGACGTGCCACGTTCTCGAGGAGACCTGTCTTGACCAGGCCGCAGTTCCGCCCGCCGTCGTCCGACGCCGGCACCGCCACCGACCGTCCCGCCCGTCGGCGGGCCACCCGCCCGTCCGGGCCGTCCGCCGACGGCGGCGCCCACCGCGGGTCGGCCCGACGCGACGACCGCCGCACCGAGTTCCGCAGCGAGACCCGCGGTGAGTTCCGTGGCGAGGACCGCCGCGACCGTCCCGCCCGGGACGACGACCGCCGCGACGCCGCGCGTCCGGCCCGGGGCGCCCGCACCGGCGGCCCTGCCCGCGGTGAGCGCTCCGGCGCCCCCCGCGGCGAGCGCACCGCCCGGGGCGAGCGCTCCGGCGACGGCGGCACCGGCAACCGCGCCGAGCGCCGCGAGCACCTGCAGGACGGCAGCCGCGTCGACCGCGGGCCCGCCCGGTCCTCCCAGCGCAACGGCGACCGTCCGGCCCCCCGCCGCGGACGCCGCGGCGGTGGCGGCGGTGGCGCCACCGCGTCCCGTCCGGCCCCGACCCGCGCCGCCGCGCCGAAGGCCGAGCCGGAGCCGCAGTGGGTCGAGCCCGAGGACGGCATGCCGTCGTTCGCCGCGCTGGGCCTGCCCGAGCGGCTGACCACGGCACTGGCCGAGCAGGGCTTCACCGCCCCGTTCCCGGTGCAGGCGGCCACGCTGCCCGACACCCTCGCCGGGCGCGACCTGCTCGGACGCGGCCAGACCGGGTCCGGCAAGACCCTCGCCTTCGGGCTCGCACTGCTGGCCCGCCTGGCCGGGGAGCGCTCCCGCCCCACCGCCCCGCGCGGTCTGGTGCTGGTCCCGACCCGCGAGCTCGCCACCCAGGTCGTCGAGGTCCTGAAGCCGCTGGCGAAGGCGGTGGACCTGCGGGTGACCGACATCGTCGGCGGGATGTCGATGAACAAGCAGGTCGCCGAGCTCCGGCGCGGGATCGACCTGCTGGTCGCCACCCCGGGCCGGCTGTCCGACCACCTCCAGCAGCGCACCTGTGACCTGTCCGAGGTCACGATCACCGCGCTGGACGAGGCCGACCGCATGGCCGACATGGGCTTCCTGCCCCAGGTCCGCGCGATCCTCGACCGCACCCCCGCCGACGGGCAGCGTCTGCTGTTCTCCGCGACCCTCGACGGCGACGTCGACACCCTGGTCCGGCGCCACCTCACCGACCCGGTGACCCGCTCGGTCGCCCCGCCGACCGGCAGCGTCGCGACGATGGAGCACCACGTGCTCGTCGTCGACCGCGACGACCGGCCCCGCGTCGTCGCCGAGATCGCCGCCCGGGAGGGCCGGACGATCCTGTTCGTGCGCACCAAGCACGGCGCCGACCGGATGGTGCGGGTGCTGCGTCGCGAGGGCGTCGCCGCCGGGCCGCTGCACGGTGGCCGCTCGCAGAGCCAGCGCAACCGCGCGCTCGACGACTTCCGCTCGGGCGCGGTGCCGGTGCTCGTCGCGACCGACGTCGCGGCCCGCGGCATCCACATCGACGACGTCGGGCTCGTCGTGCACGTCGACCCGCCCGCCGACCCCAAGGCCTACCTGCACCGTGCCGGGCGTACCGCCCGGGCCGGGGAGGACGGCGTCGTGGTGACGCTGGCGATGCCCGATCAGCGTGCCGAGGTGGACCTGCTCACCCGCCAGGCCGGGGTCTCCGCGGAGGTCTCGACGGTCCGTCCGGGGCACCCGGACCTGGTCCGTGTGACCGGTGCGCAGGAGCCGTCCGGCGAGCCGATCATCGTCGCCAAGCCGCCGAAGCCCACCCCGCGCCGTCGCCCGGCCGCGGGCGGGGCCGCGCGCTCCGACCGGCCGCGCCGCCGGCGCTGATCTCCCCCCGGGTCGCGGCCGGTCTCCCGGCCGCGACCCGCGCGGGTCAGCCCCGCCGCGCCTGCCGGCGCAGCTGCAGGATCCGGCCCGTCCCGGGCACGGCGACCAGCAGGATCCCGGCGATCGCGGCGAACAGCAACGCCACCCCGGTCGGCAGGGTCCCGGTCATCCACAGGAAGGTGATCGCGACCGGCTCGGTGTTCTGCAGGATGAACACCAGCAGGAAGATCAGCACGACCGCCGAGAGGATCAGCGCGGCCCACAGCCCACCGGCGCGGGTGTGCGGGATCGCGCGCTTCTCGGTGGTGGCCTCGGAGTCCGGTCCGCCCTCCACCGGCACCGCCACGGTCGGCTGCTCGGCCGCGGGGTCGGGCGTGCGCAGCGCCGGATGGGTCGCCGGGTCCGCCGTCGGGTCCGCCGGTCCGACCCGCCCCCAGGCCGGGGAGTCGCCGCCCCGTCGGTCGTCGCTCATCCGTTCCGCCTTCCTCTCCCAGCGTGTCCGCTCGTGCACCCTCGGTCGGAGCACGCGCGCGAGTATCGCGCACTCGGCGGCCCGGCGAGGGCGGCGCGCGGAGCACGCCCCTCCTCCGGTCGTGCGCCGCACGGTCCCCGCCGGACCTGCGCACGCGGGCCGCGGGCCGGGCCCCGCTCAGGGGCGGCGGCGCTCCATCGGGACGTGCGGGATGCCGTCCTCGACGTACCGCTCCCCCGCCGGCACGAAACCGTGCCGGGCGTAGAACGCCTGCTGGACCTCCTGGGCGTCGAGCACGCAGGGGCGGTCACCGACCTCGGCGAGCGCCGAGTCCATCAGCCGGTGCCCCAGCCCGCGCCCGCGCGCCTCGGCCCGGGTGCACACCCGGCCGATCCGCATGACCCCGCCGGGCTCGGCCAGCAGCCGCAGGGTCGCGACCACCGTTCCGGCCTCGGCCAGCCAGTGGTGCCGGGTCCGCGGCTCGAGGTCACGCCCGTCGAGCTCCTGGTAGGGGCACTCCTGCTCGACGACGAAGATCGCGGTGCGCAGCGCGAGCAGCGCGTACAGGGTGGCCGGGTCGAGGTCGGCGGCCCAGGCGCGGTGCAGGGTGGGGGCCGCCGCCGCGGCCGGTGTGGGGACGGTCATCTCCAGAGGGGTACCAGAACGCCGCCGACCCGCGGAAGCGGTTAGCCTCGCGACGTGGCCCACCATGATCTGGTCGTCATCGGCACCGGTTCCGGAAACACCTTCCTCGACGAACGCTTCGCCGGGCTCGACGTCGCGCTCGTCGAGCACGGGGTGTTCGGCGGGACCTGCCTGAACGTCGGCTGCATCCCGACCAAGATGTACGTCTACGCCGCGGACGTCGCCGAGACCATCCGGCACGCGCACACCTACGGTGTCGACGGCACCGTCGACAAGATCCGCTGGACCGACATCCGGGACCGGGTGTTCGGGCGGATCGACCCGATCTCCGAGGGCGGACGCTCCTACCGGGTGGACCGCAGCCCCAACGTCACCGTGTACTTCGGGCACGCCCGCTTCACCGGCGAGCGCGAGCTGGGCATCGAGCGCACCGACGGCTCCGGCACCGTCACGGTCAGCGGCGACCGGATCGTCATCGCCGCCGGGTCGCGGCCGAGCATCCCGCCGCTGGTCGCCGACGCCGGTGTGCCGTTCGAGACCTCCGACACCGTGATGCGTGTCGACGACGTGCCGCGCCGGCTCGCCATCCTGGGCGGCGGTTACATCGCGTCGGAGTTCGCGCACGTGTTCTCCGCGCTCGGTGCCGAGGTCACCGTGATCGCGCGTGGGCCGAAGCTGCTGCGCCACCTCGACGACACGCTGTCCGACCGGTTCACCGAGATCGCCGCCGCCCGCTGGGACTGCCGGCTGGGACGCCAGGTCACCGCGCTGTCCGGCGACGGCAGCGGTGGCCCCGGCGAGGTCGAGATCACCCTCGACGACGGCTCCACCGTCGTCGCCGACACGCTGCTCGTCGCCACCGGCCGGATGCCCAACGGCGACCGGATGGACCTGGACCGCGGTGGCGTGACCGTGCACGCCGACGGCCGGGTCGCCGTCGACGAGTACCAGCGCAGCGTCTCCGCCCCCGGGGTGTGGGCGCTGGGCGACGTGAGCTCCCCGCACCAGCTCAAGCACGTGGCCAACCACGAGGCCAAGATCGTCGGGCACAACCTGGCGCACCCGGACGACCTGCGCGCCACCAACCACGACCTCGTCCCGGCCGCGGTGTTCACCGAGCCGCAGATCGCCTCGGTCGGCCTGACCGAGGCCGAGGCCCGCGACGCCGAGTTCGAGATCGCGGTCAAGGTGCAGAACGTCGGCGACGTCGCCTACGGCTGGGCCATGGAGGACCGCACCGGCATCTGCAAGCTGATCGCGGAGAAGGGCACCGGCAGGCTGCTGGGCGCCCACCTGCTCGGGCCGCAGGCATCGACGCTGATCCAGCAGCTGATCCAGGCGATGGCCTTCGGCCAGACCGTCACCGAGATCGCGACCGGCCAGTACTGGATCCACCCGGCGCTGCCCGAGGTCATCGAGAACGCCCTGCTGGGGCTGGAGATCTGACGGGTCAGGACGCCGCCCGCTGCGCCGGCTCGCCCGGCGATTCCGGACGCGGCCGAGCCTCCGGGTCGTAGGGCGTCGCCGGGCGGGTCTCCCCGCGCAGCTCCTCCAGCAGCCCGGTCACCGCGTCCATGATCTTCGCGGTGGCCGCGTCGAGGGTGGTCTTCGTCAGCGGCTTCCCGACGAACTCCGAGAGGTCCACCGGCGGGCCGAGCGCGACCGTGACGCGCTTGCGCGGGAACGGCGCCGGCTTCCCGTCGGCGGGCAGGAAGTCCTGGGTGCCCCAGTTCGCCATCGGGATCACCGGGACGCCGGAGCGCAGCGCGATCCGGGCGACGCCGTTCTTCGGCTTCATCGGCCAGTGCTCGGGGTCGCGGGTGTAGGTGCCCTCCGGGTAGATCGCGACGATCTCCCCGCGCTCCAGGGCGTCGATCGAGCCGGTGAACGACTCCGACGCCCGCTTCGACGACCGGTACACCGGAATGTGCCCGCCGTGGCCGAGCACCCACTTGACCACCGGCACCGACCACAGCTCGCCCTTGGCCAGGAACCGCGGGATCCGGCCGTGCGCGGTGCCGAAGGCGATGTCGAAGATCGGGTCGGAGAACGAGACGTGGTTGCCGACCAGCAGGGCGCCGCCGGTGCGCGGCAGGTGCTCCGCACCGCGCCAGCCCAGCCGGGTCCCGAAGACGACGAACGGCCAGATCACCGCGATCGCGAGGCCGAACCAGAAGCCCGACCCGCGACGCCGGCGTCGCACCGTCGCCACGACCTTCTGCCACACCGTCAGCTCCGGTGGCACGCCCATCGTCGTCGTCCTCTCCCCGCCCGTCCGCGGCGCCCGGCTCCCGGGCGCACGCACATCTTCGCGCCTCGTGCAGCCGGGTGCGTCCGTGGTCCTACCCACCCACGCCGTGACCACCGGAGGTGACGTGCACCTCACTCGTTCGAGCGGCCCCGCGCGCCGAGATGTCTCGACGAGCAAGGTGCCGGGGCCCGATCTAGGGTCGACGGGTACGCACCGGCCGCGGGCCGTGTCCGGGCCGACCCGATGTGAGGACGGTCCCACCGACCGGCCACCACCGGGCCTCCGGACGAACACGCGCCGAGACCGTTCCGGTGCCCCGTGCACCCCGTCCCCTGCGAGGCGCCCCGTGCCCGATCCGAGTCCGTGGCTGGAGAACGCCGGCGACCGCCACCCCGACCCCGCAGGTGTGGTGCTCGTCGCCCACGGTGGGAAGTCCCACTCCACCGCCCCCGCCCGGCGCGGGCCGGCGCTGCTGCGCATGCTGCCGTTCGCGCACTCCCTGGAGCGCGGCGGGCGCGGCCACCGGACCGAGCTGGGCTCGGGCATCGCGGTGCACCTGCTGCGCTACCGGGTGCGGGGCTGGAACGGTCCGGCCATGGACGCCTACCGCGACGCCGAGTGGGCCGTCCACGAGCTCGCCCGCCGCTACCCGGGGCGTCCGATCGTGCTCGTCGGGCACTCGATGGGTGGCCGTGCGGTGCTGCGGGCGGCGGGCGCGCCCGGTGTCGTCGCGGTGTGCGGGCTCGCCCCCTGGCTGGAGGGATCCGACCCGGTCGAGCAGCTCGCCGGGCGCGCGGTGCTGATCGCGCACGGCGACCGGGACCGGATGACCGAACCCGCCGCGTCCTACGCCTACGCCCTGCACGCCCGGTCGGTGACCGACCGGGTCGCCCGCTTCGACGTCCTCGGCGACGGCCACCCCATGCTCCGGCGCGCCGGGGACTGGACCTCCCTGGTGCGACGTTTCGCACTCGGCGAGCTCGGGGCCGAACCCCGGGACCCGGTCATCTCGAACGCCATGGCGGAACCCGCCCCGGCCGGGCTGCGGGTCGCGCTCGAAGGAGCCCACAGGTGAGTGCAGTGCAGGCGCGTCCGACCGTTGCCGTGGTGGGCAGCGGGGTGTCCGGTCTGACGGCCGCCCACCTGCTGTCCCGCAGCCACGACGTGACGCTGTACGAGGCCGACGATCGCCCCGGCGGGCACGCCCACACCCACGAGCTGGCGTCGTCGGACGGCGGGACCACCCACGTCGACTCGGGTTTCATCGTCCACAACGACCGCACCTACCCGAACCTGCTGCGGCTGTTCGGCGAGCTGGGCGTGGCCACCCAGGACTCCGACATGTCCATGTCGGTGCGCTGCGACGGCTGCGGGCTGGAGTACGCCGGTGCCCGCAAGCTGGGTGGGCTGTTCCCCCAGGCGTCGAACCTGGCCCGGCCGGCCTACCTGCGGATGCTCGGCGAGGTCGTACGGTTCCACCGCCACGCCCGCCGGGTCCTCGCGTACGAGGAGCGGGCGGCGGCGCCGGACCTCACCACTCTCGGGGCGTTCCTCGCGATCGGCGGCTACTCCCGCTACTTCGTCCAGCACTTCATGATTCCGGTGGTGTCCTGCGTGTGGTCGGCGGGCGCGGCGCTGTCGCTGGACTACCCGGCGCGCTACCTGTTCACCTTCCTCGACCACCACGGCATGCTCGGGATCGGCGGCTCGCCGCAGTGGCGGACGGTGACCGGCGGGTCCCGCTCCTACGTCGAGCGCGTCGTCAAGCAGCTCCCGGCCGTGCGCACCGCGACACCGGTCCGCTCGGTCCTGCGCTCGGCCGCGGGCGTCGAGGTCCGCGACGACTCCGACACCGTCGCCGCGTTCGACCACGTCGTGCTCGCCACCCACCCCGACCAGGCGCTGGCGGTGCTGGGCGACGACGCCACCGCCGACGAGCGGACCGTGCTGGGGGCGTTCACCTACTCCCGCAACGAGACCTGGCTGCACCACGACACCTCGCTGCTGCCGCGCCGACGCGGCGCCCGGGCGTCGTGGAACTACCTCAAGCCCGCCTGCGCCGACTCCGCCCAGGCTCCGGTGCTGGTCAGCTACGACATGAACCGGCTGATGCGCCTCACCGATCCCGACGACTGGGTGGTCACGCTGAACGGCACCGGGCGGATCGCGCCGGACGCCGTCGTCGCACGGATGACCTACGAGCACCCCGTGTACACGCCGGGCGCGGTGGCCGCGCAGCGCCGCCTGCCGGAGCTGAACACCCCGGTCACCGCCTTCGCCGGCGCCTACCACGGCTGGGGCTTCCACGAGGACGGCTGCGCCTCGGGGGTGCGCGCCGCCCGGGCGCTGGGGGTGAGCTGGTGAGCACCCCGGCGCTGTACGACGCCGAGGTGCGGCACGCCCGCCGGCGCGACCTGGAGTCGTCGTTCTCGCACCCGATCTACTACTGGCTCGTCGACCTCGACGCGCTGCCGCGGCTGCCGTTCTGGCTGCGCCCGTTCGCCCGCTTCGAGTCCCGCGACCACCTCGGGGACCCCGGGCGCGGGATCCGGGAGAACGTCGACACCTACCTGGCCGCGCACGGCATCGACCTGGCCGGGGGCCGGGTCCTGATGCTCGCCCACGCCCGGGTGCTCGGCTACGTGTTCAACCCGATCTCGGTGTTCTGGTGCCACCGCGCCGACGGCACGCTCGCCTGCGTGATCGCGGAGGTGCACAACACCTACGGCGAACGGCACTGCTACCTGCTGCACCCCGACCCGTCGGGGCGGGCGAGCGTGGACAAGGAGTTCTACGTCTCGCCGTTCCTCACCGTCGACGGCCACTACGCGATGCGCCTGCCCGAGCCCGGCGACCGGCTCGGCATCGCGATCACGCTGCACCAGGACGGCGCGCCCGCGTTCGTCGCCACCCTGGCCGGGACCCGCAGGCCCGCGACCACCCGTCAGGTCGCGCGCACGGTGCTGCGGCGCCCGCTGGTCACCCAGCGGACCGCGGCGCTGATCCGGCGGCACGGCATCGCGCTGTGGACCCGGCTCCCGGTCGTGCCGAAACCGGCACGACCACCACAGAACCGCGCGGGCCTGCCCGACGAACACCCCGTACAGGATCTGCCTCAGGAAGGGCTCTCGCGATGACGATGCAGCACGACGGGATCGCCGTGCCGGTGACCGGCGGGGCGCGCGGCGTCCGGCCCCGCACCCACGCCGTCCCCCGCCCCAACGAGGGAGTGTGGCCCGGTCTGGCGACGCCGCCCGTGGCCCCGGTCAAGGCCCGGATCGCGGAGTCGCTGTTCCGCAACGCCGTCCGGTCGCTGCCGGTCCGTGTGGTGTTCCCCGGTGGGGAGCGCATCGGGTCGGGCGGTCCGGACTCGCCGGTGATGCGGATCGAGCGGCCGTCGGCGTTCTTCCACCGGCTCGGCGCCGACTCGAAGATCGGGTTCGGCGAGTCCTACATGGTGGGCGACTGGACGACCACCGACCTGCCCGGTCTGCTGACCCCGTTCGCGTCCCGGCTGTCGACGCTGATCCCGCCGGCGCTCCAGCGGCTGGGCCGCCGGTTCGCCGAGGCCCGCCGGCCCACCGCCGAGGTCAACTCGGTGGAGGGGTCGCGGGAGAACATCCACCGCCACTACGACCTGTCCAACGAGCTGTTCTCGCTGTTCCTCGACGACACCATGTCCTACTCCGCGGGCTGGTTCGCCGACGGCTCCGACGACCTCGTCCTGGCCCAGGAACGCAAGATCGACGGCATCCTGGACATGGCGGGCGTCGAGGCCGGGATGCACGTGCTGGAGATCGGAACGGGCTGGGGCGGGCTCGCGACGCGGGCCGCGCAGCGCGGCGCGCGGGTCACCACGCTGACGATCTCGCAGGAGCAGAAGACCCTCGCCGAGGCGCGGCTCGCCGAGGCGGGCGTGGCCGACCGGGTGCAGGTGCTGCTGCGCGACTACCGCGAGGCCCAGGGCTCCTACGACGCCGTCGTGTCGGTCGAGATGATCGAGGCCGTCGGCGTCGAGTACTGGCCGACGTACTTCGCCGCGCTGGACCGGCTGCTCAAGCCGGGCGGGCGGGTCGGCCTGCAGTCGATCACCATGCCGCACGACCGGATGATGGTCGCCCGCGACGACTACACCTGGATCCACAAGTACGTCTTCCCGGGCGGGATCATCCCGTCGGTCGAGGCGATCGAGCAGAACCTCGCCGACCACACCGGCGGCCTGCACGTCGCCGAGCGGCGCAGCCTCGGCTTCGACTACGCCCGCACCCTGGGCCACTGGCGCACGCGCTTCCTCGAGCGGTGGGACGAGGTCGAGGCGCTCGGCTTCGACGAGACGTTCCGCCGGATGTGGGAGTTCTACCTCGGCTACTGCGAGGCGGGATTCCGCGTCGGCTACCTCGACGTCTTCCAGTTCTCGCTGCAGCGCCGCCCGTCCTTCTGAATCGAGGCCCCATGACCACCACCCCCGCGGAGCGCCTCGCCTCGCTCCTGGAGGACGTCCTGCGCGCCCCGCTCCCGGTGCGGCTGCGTGCCTGGGACGGCAGCGAGGCCGGGCGGACCGGCACCCCCGACGATCCGACCCCGCCGACGGTGATCGTCCACCGGCGCCGGGCCCTGCGCCGGCTGCTGTGGGCGCCGGGCGAGCTCGGCCTGGCCAGGGCGTTCGTCTCCGGTGACCTGTCCTTCGACGGCGACATCGCCGACGGGCTGTCCCGGTTCTGGGCGCTCGCCCGGCCGGGCACCGGTGCCGTGCGGCTCGGCCTGCGCCAGAAGCTGGGGGCGCTGGGCACCGCGGCCCGGCTCGGCGCCGTCGGCCCGCCGCCGCGGCCGTCGTCGTCGGAGGCCCGTCTGGGTGGTCGGCGGCACAGCCGCCGCCGCGACCGCGACGCGATCAGCCACCACTACGACCTGTCGAACGAGTTCTACGCCTTCCTGCTCGACCCGCAGATGGCGTACTCGTGCGGCTACTGGACCCGCGACGAGGGGCCCGACTACACCCTCGTCGACGCCCAGCGGGACAAGCTGGACCTGATCTGCCGCAAGCTGGGCCTGGCGCCGGGGATGCGGCTGCTCGACGTCGGCTGCGGCTGGGCGTCGCTGCTCGTGCACGCCGCGGAGCACTACGGCGTGCACGCCACCGGGGTGACCCTGTCGGCGCAGCAGCGCGACTACGGCGTCGAGCGCGTCCGCCGGGCAGGGCTGTCCGAGCGGGTCGAGATCAGGCTGCAGGACTACCGCGAGATCTCCGACCAACCCTTCGACGCGGTCGCCTCGATCGAGATGGGCGAGCACGTCGGCCAGGAGAACTACGGCGTCTACGCCGCGCAGCTGCACCGCATGCTGCGCCCGCACGGACGTCTGCTGCTGCAGCAGATGTCGCGCGGCTCGGTCGGGGCGAACACCGCGCCCGGCGGCGGCGCGTTCATGGAGGCCTACGTCGCGCCGGACATGTACATGCGCCCGCTCGGCGAGACCCTCGGGTTCCTGGAGCAGGCCGGGCACGAGGTGGTGGACGTGCACTCGCTGCGCGAACACTACGTGTGGACGGTCCGGCCCTGGCTGGAGACGCTGCAGGCCCACCGCGAGACCGCGGTCCGGATGATCGGTGCGGAGCAGTGGCGGATCTGGCTGCTGTACCTGGCCGGCGCGGCGCTGGCGTTCGAGGAGAACCGGATGGGTGTGCACCAGATCCTGACCGTGCGCCCCGGCGCCGACGGCACCTCCGGTCTGCCGCGCAGCCGCACCGGGATCCTGGGGCTCGACCCGGCCGTCGGGCACGCCCCGGCGGGCGCGCCGTCGCCGGCCGCGACAGCATGATCGCTCCGAACCCGTTCCCCTGGGCCGCATGGGCCGTCAACCTCGGCGTCACCGCCGTCGCCGTGGCCGTGCTCATGACCCTCGCGTACGCGATCGGGGTACGGCGCGGCAGGCACGACGGCGTCGACGTCGTCTGGGGCCTCGGGTTCGTGTGGGTCGCGCTGGTCACCGCGGTGACCGCGACGGCCCTCGACCCGACCGGCGACGGCTGGCGGCGCGCCCTGGTCGTCGCGCTCGTCGCGGTGTGGGGCGGGCGGCTGGCCCGGCACATCGCGCGGCGCAACCACGGAAAGCCGGAGGACCGGCGCTACGTGGAGCTGCGCGAGCGCGGTGCGATCGGCCGTCGCGTCTACCTCACCCAGGGTGCGGTGATGTGGGTCGTGTCGCTGCCCGTGCAGCTCGCCCAGTACGGCAGCGCGGCGACGGGATGGCTGGTCGCCGTCACCGTGCTCGGTGTGCTCGTCTGGGCGGTCGGGTTCGCCTTCGAGTCCGTCGGCGACGCCCAGCTGGCCCGGTTCACCGCCGATCCCGCGAACCGCGGCGAGGTGATGGACCACGGCCTGTGGCGGTACACCCGCCACCCCAACTACTTCGGCGACGCCTGCGTCTGGTGGGGTCTGGGCATCCTCGCGCTGCACCACCCGGCAGGTCTGATCGGTCTGGTCGGGGTCGCCGTGATCACCGCGAACCTGATGAAGGGCACCGGGGCGGCGCTGCTGGAACGCGACATCGCCGACCGACGCCCCGGCTACGCCGACTACGTCCGCCGCACCAGCGGGTTCCTCCCGCTGCCCCCACGTTCCTGACCCACCCCGCACCCCCGACCCGAGGAGACACCATGGCCGTCGGCGACACCGCCACCGACTTCGAGCTGCCCGACGAGGCCGGCGCACCGCGCAGGCTGTCCGACCTGCTGGCCGCCGGCCCCGTCGTCCTGTTCTTCTACCCGGCCGCGATGACCGGTGGCTGCACCGCCGAGGCCTGCCACTTCCGCGACCTCGCGACCGAGTTCGCCGAGGTCGGAGCGCAGCCGGTCGGGATCTCCTCGGACCGGCCGGACAAGCAGAACATGTTCGCCGCCGCGAACGGCTTCGGCTTCCCGCTCCTGTCCGACGCCGACCACACCGTCGCGAAGTCCTTCGGCGCCTACCGGGCCTGGCTCCCGGGGAACTTCCACACCCGCCGCAAGACCTTCGTGATCGGGCCGGACCGCCGGATCCTCGCCGAGATCGGCTCCGAGACCGACATGAACAAGCACGCCGACGAGGCACTGGCCCTGCTGCGCGAGCGCACCGCGGCCTGACCCGGGCGCCCCGGCCGCGCAGGCCGGGGCGACGGGCTCAGGGCAGGGTCAGGATCTCCGCGCCGTCGTCGGTCACGACGATGGTGTGCTCGAACTGCGCGACCCACGACTTGTCCTTGGTGACGACGGTCCAGTCGTCGTCCCAGGTGTCGTAGTCGATCCCGCCGAGGGTGATCATCGGCTCGATGGTGAAGGTCATCCCCGGCTCGAGGACGGTGTGCACGTCGGGCTGGTCGTAGTGCAGCACGACCAGCCCGGAGTGGAACTCGTGGGCGATGCCGTGGCCGGTGAAGTCGCGGACGACGCCGTAGCCGAAGCGCTTGGCGTAGGACTCGATGACGCGGCCGACGACGTTCAGCTCGCGCCCGGGACGGACGGCCTTGATGGCGCGCATCGTGGCCTCGCGGGTGCGCTCGACGAGCAGCCGTGCCTCCTCCGACACGTCACCGGCGAGGAAGGTCGCGTTGGTGTCGCCGTGCACCCCGCCGACGAACGCCGTGACGTCGACGTTGATCACGTCGCCGTCGTTGATCACGGTCGTGTCCGGGATGCCGTGGCAGATGACCTCGTTGAGGCTGGTGCAGCAGGACTTGGGGAAGCCGCGGTAGCCCAGCGTCGAGGGGTACGCGTCGTGGTCGACGAGGAACTCGTGGACCACGCGGTCGATCTCGTCGGTGGTGATGCCCGGTCGGACGGTCTCGCCGGCGAGCTGCAGCGCCCGGGCCGCGATCTTCCCGGCGTGCCGCATCAGCTCGATCGTCTCGGGCGTCTGGACGTCGCCGCGACGGCTGCGCGCCGGGGCCGGCTTGCCGACGTACTCCGGACGCGGGATGTGCGCCGGCACCTCGCGACTCGGGGTCGGTGTACCGGGGACGAGCAGCGTGCGGGTCGACATGACCCCATCGTACGTCCGGGTCGGTCAGCGGGTCGGGGTGCGCGGGGCCCCAGCCGCGCGACGGCCGCGGAGATCCCCCGCCAGCCCAGCAGCAGCACCGCGAGCGAGATCGTCGCGACGACGGCGAACGACAGCGGCAGCCGCCCCAGGAACCCCAGGCGGAGCAGGAGTCCGACGACCACGGTCCCGGCGAGCACGACCGCCCCGGCACGCAGCGACGCCGGCGCCGACCGCACCCACGGCGTCGCCCAGGCCGCCGCGGCACCCAGCGCGAACGGCAGCGCGGTGCCGAGCAGGCCGAGCACGCTGTCGGCCTCGGCGTGGCTCATCCTCCCGACGGCGGCGAACACCACGACGGCGACGAGGTCGGCCACGAACGCCAGGGCGGGGATCCGGCTGGGATGCACGACGACCAGGGTAGGACGCCCCACACGGCGCCGGCCCGCCGCCGCCCGGCCGGTCCCTCCCCGGTCGCTCAGCGCGGGACGCCCGACAGGAACCGCGCCGTCATCTGCACCGGGCCCCGAGGACCCGCCGTCGACGATGAGGGTGGCGAAGGCCAGGTCACCGCGGTAGCCGGTGAACCAGCCGTGCGACCGGTTGCTGCCGTCGGGGCCCGCGTACTCGGCGGTGCCGGTCTTGCCGAACACCTCGCCCTGCCCGGCGGCGGCCCGCGCCGTCCCGGAGGTGACGACGGCGCGCATCATCGGCCGCAGCTGGTCGAGCACCGCGCGGTCCGGGGTGCCCGGTGCGACGGCGGCCTCGGTCGTCGTGCCGCGGATCAGCGACGGGGTGACGGGCGCACCGTGCGCGACCGTCGCCGACACCATCGCCATGCCGAACGGGGAGGCGAGCACGTCGCCCTGGCCGAAGCCGTCGCTGGCCCGCTGCAGGTCGTCGGTGGCGGGCGAGACGGTGCCGGTGATCGTCGTCATCCCGGGGATCTTCCAGTCCGCGCCGAAGCCGAGCGCCTTCCCCGCGGTCGGCAGCCCGTCGGCGGGCAGCCCGAGCGCGAGCCGGGAGAACGTGGTGTTGCAGGACTGGGCGAACGCCTCGGTCAGCGGCACGGTGCCGAGGACGAAGGAGTTCTCGTTGGGGATGGTGCGCCCGTCGATCACGGTGGTACCGGGGCATTCGACCGGGGACTGCGGGGTGAGGTTCTCCGCCGGCATCGCCCCGTACGCGGTGACGATCTTGAAGGTGGAACCGGGCGGATAGCGGCCGGTCAGGGCCAGTGCGCCGTCACGGTCGGCGGCGGCGTTCTGCGCGACGGCGAGCACCGCCCCGGTGGACGGCCGGATCGCGACGATCATCGCCTGCCGGGAGTCGGCGTCGACGGCGTCCTGCGCCGCGTTCTGCACGGTGCGGTCCAGCTCCAGGGTGACCGGCCTCCCGGGCCCGGCGGGCTGCCCGGCGACCGAGCGGACGGTCTCGCCGCGCTGGCCGACGACGTCGACCGACCAGCCGGGGGTGCCGCCCGCGGCCTTCTCGATGTCCGCGCGGGCGCCCTGCATCAGCTGGCCCGCGAAGCCCTGGTCGGGCGGCAGCAGCCGGGTCGAGGACACGAACCGGACGCCGGGCAGGTCGTAGATGCGGTCCCGGACCCGCTGGTAGTCGGGCTCCCGCAGCACGACGACGGTGTAGGCCTGCCCGTCCGGCACGGCGTTCGCGCCCGCCCTGATGCTCGACGCGGTGATGGCGGGGTCGATCGACCCCAGCGCGGAGCCGAGTCCGCTCGCCGACTGCTCGACCTGCGCCTTGTCCAGGGTGACGGTGACGACCGGGGTGGGCGCGAGCAGGGTGGCCCCACCGGCGTCGAGCACGGGCGCGGGCGCCGCGGTGACGGTGCGGGTCACCGGCCGCTGGCCGTCGGTGAGACCGGGCGCGAACGCGGCGGGCGACCAGTCGACCGCCCATCCGGTGTCGTTGCCCGGGGTGTCGTCGGCGGCGACGAGCGGCAGGTCGAGCGTGTAGTTCCAGGCCCGGCCCTGCCCCAGGTCCCAGGCGACCTCGACGGTCGACGTGGCGCGGTCGCCGTCGGTGCGGGTGCCGGTGATCCGCGCGGTCATCCCGGTCGGCGCGAGGTCGTCGCGGGCCTTCTGCAGGTAGGCGCCCGCCGTCTCCGCGTCCGTGGTGTAGACGGCGGCACCCGGCGCGTCCCCGGCGGCCCACGCGGTCACGTACCGCTCCGCGGTCGTCCCGGCGCCACCCCAGGGGCGCAGCAGCGCCACCACGACACCCACCGCGACGAGCACGACGATCGCGGCGGCCAGGACCAGGGGGCGCTTCCGCAGGGTGGCGATCACGATCACCGAGTATGCCGCCCCCGGTGTGAGGCCCGGGTGTCCGGGCACCGGCCCGTTCGCGGCAGGCGAGCTCGGCGAGCACCCCACCCGGTGGAAGCCCGGCTCCCGGAGAGACGTCCTCGTCGTGCACGCATCGGCGCCATCAGGGGCCTGGTACGGATCCGTCGTTCACAGCACCCCGGCGAACGCCAACGCCACGACCTGGGCGATCGCGTTGTGCACCACGTGCGTGACCACCCCGGGCCACACCGAGCCGCTGCGCCGTCGCAGCTCCCCCGCGACCAGACCGACGACGAGCGCGGTCACGAACACCACGTTCAGCCCGTGCGCCAGCGCGAACACCAGGGCGCTGCCCACCACGCCGACGACCGCCCCGTAGCGCAGCAGCCCCGAGGTGACCACCCCGCGGAACAGCAGTTCCTCCCCCAGCGGGGTCAGCACCGCGAGGAACAGCAGCGACAACGCCACCGACCACGCCCCGCCACTGCCCGCGTCGGCGTAGGCGCCCTGGATGTTCTCCGGCTCGATCCCGACCAGGACCATCCCGATCGCCAGCAGCCTGCTGACGACGAACGCCAGGATCGCCCCGGCCGCGCCGATCACCAGCCAGCGCACGGTCGTCGCCCGCACGCCGAACTCCGACAGCGGGCGACGCCGGAGGGCGACGGCCGCGGCGAAACCGGCGATGCCCGCGATCCCCGACAGGGCCGCGAGGAACAGGCCCCCCGCGAGCGGCCCGAGGTCGAGGGTCCGCAGCACCAGCGGCCCACCCCCGTAGGCCACCGCGGCCAGCACGACCAGCCCGACGACGATCTCCCCCCACCCGGGACGCGACGGACTCCCCGCTGTGACGGGTGCTGCGGAGCGGGAACGGGACACGACGGGCCTCCCCGGTGCGGTGGCGCCGGGGCGGATGCCCGCGGCAGGCACCGAGTCGACACCGTGCCGCTACGGCACGGTCAAGTCGGGGTACCCGACCGGGTCTAGAACAGGACGGTCGCGAACCGCGCGACCTGCACGAACCCGACCCGCTGGTACGCGGCCCTGGCCGGGGCGTTGAAGGCGTTGACGTACAGGCTGGCGCGCCGGCCCATTCCGGCGAGCGCGACCGCGACCGCCGACGTCCCGGCCGTGCCGAGCCCGTGCCCCCGCCAGGCCGGGTTCACCCAGACCCCCTGGATCTGGCCGACGGTGCGCGACAGGGCACCGATCTCGGCCTTGAACACGACCTCGCCGTCGTGGAACCGGGCGAACGCCCGCCCGGAGGTGATCAGCTCGGCGACCCGGGCCCGGTAGCCCGCCCCGCCGTCGCCCTCGCGGGGGTCGACGCCGACCTCCTCGGTGAACATCGCGATGGCGGCCGGCAGGTACCGGTCGAGCTCGGAGATGCGGACCGGACGCACTCGGCTGTCGGGCGCGACCATCGGCGGCCGTTCGAGCGTCATGAGGGGCTGGTCGGGCCGGATCTCGCGGGCCGGACCCCAGCCCGGTGCGAGTTCCTCCCACAGCGGCAGGACGAGCTCGGCCCGCCCCACCAGCGACGAGCACAGCCGCCCGGCCCGGCGCGCGCGGTCGGCGAAGGCACGCAGCGCCGCCCGGTCACCGCGCAGCGGCACCAGGTTCGCCCCGGAGAAGCACAGACCGTCCGCCGGGGCCCCGTGGGACCACAGCTCACCGCCCAGCCGCCACGGGTCGAGGCCGACCGCCTCGATGCGGGCGGCGACCATGCACGCGGCGACGGGGTCGGCGTCGAGCACGTCGTGCACCCCGGAGCGGTGACGATCGTCGAGAAGCCGTGCCCCGGCCACCCTCAGCACGGGTTCATGATGCCACGTCGAGGCCCGTCCGGTACCGGTACTCGCTCAGCCGACGGTCACCTGGGGTTCACCCGTCACGCCGTCCGCGCTCTCGCCCATCTCCTCGGCGAGCCGCATGGCCTCCTCGATCAGCGTCTCCACGATCTTGTGCTCGGGGACGGTCTTGATGACCTCGCCCTTGACGAAGATCTGCCCCTTGCCGTTGCCGGAGGCGACGCCGAGGTCGGCCTCGCGGGCCTCACCCGGGCCGTTGACGACGCAGCCCATGACGGCCACGCGCAGCGGGACCTCCATGCCGGTCAGTCCGGCGGTGACCTCGTCGGCGAGGGTGTAGACGTCGACCTGGGCCCGCCCGCAGGACGGGCAGGACACGATCTCCAGCTTGCGCGGGCGCAGGTTCAGCGACTCCAGGATCTGCTGGCCGACCTTGATCTCCTCGACCGGCGGCGCGGACAGCGACACCCGGATGGTGTCGCCGATGCCCTGGCGCAGCAGCGCCCCGAACGCGACGGCCGACTTGATCGTGCCCTGGAACGCGGGCCCGGCCTCGGTGACGCCCAGGTGCAGCGGGTAGTCGCACTGCTCCGCGAGCAGCTCGTAGGCCCGCACCATCACGACCGGGTCGTTGTGCTTGACCGAGATCTTGATGTCGTGGAAGTCGTGCTCGGCGAACAGGCCCGCCTCCCACATGGCCGACTCGGCGAGCGCCTCGGGCGTCGCCTTGCCGTACTTCTCCATCAGTCGCTTGTCGAGCGAGCCCGCGTTGACCCCGATCCGGATCGGCGTGCCGTGGTCCTTCGCGGCCTGCGCGATCTCCTTGACCTGGTCGTCGAACTTGCGGATGTTGCCCGGGTTCACCCGCACCGCGGCGCAGCCGGCCTCGATCGCGGCGAACACGTACTTGGGCTGGAAGTGGATGTCCGCGATCACCGGGATCTGCGACTTCTGCGCGATCGCGGGCAGGGCCTCGGCGTCGTCGGCCGACGGGCACGCGACACGCACGATGTCGCATCCGGCCGCGGTCAGCTCGGCGATCTGCTGCAGCGTCGCGTTGACGTCGGAGGTCAGGGTGGTCGTCATGGACTGGACGGAGATCGGGTGGTCGGATCCGACACCGACCGGGCCGACCTGGAGCTGCCGGGTCCTCCGGCGCGGGGCCAGGGTCGGCGCGGGCGCGGACGGCATACCCAGGGAGACGCTCACGACCTCCACTATCCCACCGTGTGGCACGGTCCGCCGTACCCGGTGAGGAGGGGCACTCACGTGCGGCCGTGCTTCTCCTGCGCGTCCTGCAGCGTCGAGCTGTGCGGCAGCCAGGTCGCCAGCTCGACCGGCCAGCCGTCGTCGGCCAGCATCCGGACGACGGCGGGGTCGTCGTCGAGGATCATCGCGATCTCCCGCTCGCGGGCGAGCAGCCGCAGGACCTCGCGCTTGACGTAGCGGGCGGGGCGGTGGTCGTCGTCGGGGCGCATGAACAGCGGCCCGGTCGGCAGGCCGAAGCTCCGCAGCCAGGTCTCGGTGAGCCGCCGGTTCCGCTCCGGGCGCCCGGTCAGGTAGACGACGTCGTACTCGGCCTGCGCCGCACGCAGCCGCTCGGCGCCCTCCTCGAGCAGCGGGTCGGCGTGCGCGGCGGCGAAGAACGTCTCCCAACGGTGCACGTCGAGGTAGTGCAGCCGGTGCGAGACGTCGGCGAGGACGCCGTCGATGTCGAAGACCGCCAGCGGGCGGGCGCCCTCGGGTGCTGCGCTCACCCGAACAGCCGCACCGGGTTGACGATGTCGGCGATCGCGACCATGACCGAGAACCCCAGGAAGACGATCACGAACACGTAGGCGAGCGGGAGCAGCTTCGCCGCGTCGACAGGCCCGGGGTCGGGGCGTCCGAGCAGCTTCGCGGTGTTCCGCTTGATCGCCTCCCAGATCGCCGGGACGATCTGGCCGCCGTCCAGCGGCGGGACGGGGAGCAGGTTCAGCAGGAACAGCGACAGGTTCACCGCGGCGAGCATCATCAGGAACCGGCTGACGTCGGCCTGCCACGGGACGTCCTGCTGGGCGAGGATCTCACCGCCGATCCGCGAGACCCCGACGACACCCATCGGGCTGTCCTGGCTCCGCTCCTCGCCGAGGAACGCGGCTCCGAACAGGGCCGGGACGCGGGCGGGGATCTGGGTGATCGCCTCCGCCGTGCGGACGACGCCGTTGCCGATCTGCGCGGCCACGTCGCCCGGGCCGAGCTGCATGTACTTCGTGTCGAGGGCGACACCGAGATAGCCCGCCGTCACCGTGGCGTACGGGTCAGCCGAGTCCCGGGTCGGGAGGACGTTCGGGATGACGTCGACGGTCAGCGGGATCTGCCGGCCGGCCCGCTCGACGACGATCTGCGTGGGTCCCGACGACGCGCGGATCGCGTCCTGCAACGCGGTCCCGTCGTCCGGGCCGAACTCCTGTCCGCGGACCGACAGGATGCGGTCGTCGGGCTGGACCCCGGCCGCGAGCGCCGGCGCGAGGGGCGCTCCGGCCGGGCACTCCTTCGGGACGCCGTTCTGGACCGCGACGGCCGGGAGCACGCACTTCTCGAGCGACTCGATCTGGGTGGTTGCCGCAGGCACGCCGATCCCCATCAGGACCAGGGAAAACAGCACCACCGCCAGGATCAGGTTCATGAACGGCCCGGCGAACATGACGATGATCCGCTTCCACGGCGACCGGGTCCAGAACTGCCGGTCCGCGTCCTGCGGCAGCACGTCCATCTGCGACTGCGCCCTGGCGTCGTCCATCAGCCCCTGGAACGGGCCGGTACGACGGCTGCGGCCCAGCGTGCCGCCCTTGGCCGGCGGCAGCATCCCGATCATGCGGACGTAGCCGCCCAGCGGGATGGCCTTGATGCCGTACGCGGTCTCGCCGCGGCGCACCGACCAGACGGTGCGGCCGAACCCGACCATGAACTCCGGGACCTTGATCCCGAACCAGCGGGCCGTCGCGAAGTGCCCGAGCTCGTGCCAGGCGATCGACAGCAGCAGCCCGAAGAAGAAGATCGCGATCCCGACGACCGTCCACACGATGGTCACGACCGCGTCTTCTCCCGCTCGTGGGCCTTCTCGCGCGCGTGGGCCCGGGCCCAGGTCTCGGCAGCCAGCACGTCGTCCACGGTAGCCGGGTCACCCGTCCAGGCGTCGGCCGCCTCCAGCACCTCGCCGAGCAGGTCGGTGATCCCGGTGTAGCCGATCGTCCCGGCGACGAACGCCTCGACGAGTTCCTCGTTGGCGGCGTTGAGCACCGCGGGCAGGCAGCCGCCCGCGGTCCCGGCGGCGCGGGCGAGGCGCACTCCGGGGAACGCGTCGTCGTCGAGGGGCTCGAAGGTCCAGCTCTGCGCGGTGTCCCAGCGGCACGGCGCAGAGGCGCCGGCGATGCGCTCCGGCCAGCCGAGCGCCAGCGCGATCGGCAGCCGCATGTCCGGCGGCGACGCCTGGGCGATCGTCGAGCCGTCGGTGAAGGTGACCATCGAGTGCACGATCGACTGCGGGTGCACGGTGACGTCGATGCGGTCGTAGGGCACCTCGAACAGCAGGTGCGCCTCGATCACCTCGAGACCCTTGTTCACCAGCGTCGCCGAGTTGATCGTGATGACCGGCCCCATGTCCCAGGTCGGGTGCTTCAGGGCCTGCTCGACCGTGACGCCCGCCAGCTCCGCGCGGGTCCGCCCGCGGAACGGGCCGCCCGACGCGGTGAGGACGAGCCGGTCGACCTCGGACTCCCGGCCGCCGCGCAGGCACTGCGCGAGCGCGGAGTGCTCGGAGTCGACCGGCACGATCTGCCCCGGTGCGGCCGACGCCGACACCAGCGGACCCCCTGCGACCAGCGACTCCTTGTTCGCCAGCGCGAGCCGGGCGCCGGTGGCGAGCGCGGCCAGGGTCGGGCCGAGGCCGCGGGAGCCGGTGATGCCGTTCAGGACGATGTCGGCGCGGCACGCCGTGACCAGCTCGGTCGCGGCGTCCGGGCCGTCGAGCACCTCGACGCCCGGCAGTTCCGCCCGCAGCCGCACCGCCGCCGCAGCGGACGCGACCGCGACCCGCCCGACCCGGTGCGCACGGACCTGGGCCACCAGCAGGTCCACGTCCGATCCGCCCGCGGCCAGCCCGGACACCGTGAACCCGCCGGCGCGGGTGATCACGTCCAGGGCCTGGGTACCGATCGACCCGGTGCTGCCCAACACGACGAGTGACTTCATCACGGCACATCATCCTCGCCCCGCGAGCTGTGCGACGATGACCCCGCACGGAGCCGGACCAGGAGGACACACGGTGGCCAGCAAGGCAGTCGCGCACAGCGCAACGACGAGCAAGACCCGCGAGATCGCCGTCGCGTCCGGGATCGACCCGGCGGACGAGCCCTCGGTCGACTGGGGCTGGCACCAGAACTTCCACCGGGGCGTGCCGATCGCGGCCGCCGTGGTCGGTGTCGTGCTGCTGCTGTTCACGATCGGCCACCCGGTGAGCTGGACCGAGTTCCTGTTCTCCGCCGTGCCCGCCGCCGTCTGCTTCATCGGCGCGATCGCGTACCCGCTCCACCAGCGGCGCCGTCGTCTCTGAGGCTCGGCACCGGGCCGACGCCGGATGGCGCGCGACGCGGGTGAGCCGGTCGAGCTGACGATCGGCGACCGGGTCGTGCGGCTGTCCAGCCCCGACCGCGTCTACTTCCCGGAGCGGGGCGAGACCAAGCGCGACCTGGCCGCGTACTACACGGCCGTCGGCGACGGCGTGGTCCGCGCGCTGCGCGACCGGCCGTGCATGCTGCACCGCTTCCCCACCGGCGTCACCGGGGAGAAGGTGCACCAGAAGCGGCTGCCGCGCGGCGCCCCCGACTGGGTCCGCACCGTCCGCGTGACCTTCCCGCGGTACAATCGCACCGCCGACGAGCTGTGCGTGACCCACCCGGCCGACGTCGTCTGGGCGGTGCAGATGTCCACCGTCGAGTTCCACCCCTGGAACTCCCGCGCCGCCGACGTCGAGTCCCCCGACGAGTGGCGCATCGACCTGGACCCGATGCCGCAGGCGTCCTGGACCGACGTCCGCCGCGTCGCCGGCGTCGTCCGCGAGGTCCTCGACGAACTGGGCGCGACCGGCTTCCCGAAGACCTCCGGCGGCTCCGGGCTGCACGTCTACGTGCGCATCCCGCCCGACCACGGGTTCGCCGACGTCCGCCGCGCCGCACACGCCTTCGCCCGCGAGGTGGAGCGTCGCTGCGACCGCGTCGACCTGTCGTGGTGGCGCAAGGACCGCGACCCGTCGACGGTGTTCGTCGACTACAACCAGAACGCCCGCGACCACACGATCGCCTGCGCCTACTCCGTGCGCGGCACCCCCGACGCGCGGGTGTCGACCCCGGTGACCTGGGACGAGATCGACGACTGCGAGCCCCGGGACTTCACGATCGCCACCGTCCCGGCGCGCTACGCCGAGCTGGGCGACCTGCACGCCGGCATCGACGAGGCCGTGTTCGGCATCGAGCCGCTGCTGGAGTGGGCCGCCCGCGACGAGCGCGACGGCGCCGCGACACCGGATCTGCCCGATCTCGACGCGGGAGCCCGCTAGGCTCGGCGCCCATGGACGACGGGCCCCGCAAGGACAGACTGACCCGGCTCGGGTACGGGATCGGCGGCGGCCTCGCCGTCGGATCCGCCGTGTGGGTGCTGTCGGGCACGTGGTGGTGGCTGCTGGTCTTCCTCGTCGTCGGGCTCGCACTCGGGCTGTTCCTGCGCGCGACGACCCCGGAGGCCTAGCAGTACACCTGGCCCGGCCCGGGCTCCTGGGCGCGGGCGCGCAGCCTCGCGAACTCGGCGACCATCGCCGCGCGCGACCAGTGCGCGTTGAGCCCCGACGGGTTCGGCAGCACCCAGATCCCGGTCGCGCCCAGCCGCTCCGCCTGCTCCCCCACCACCGCGCCGCGTCGCCCGAACGCGGTCCGGTAGGCCCCGATCCCGACGACGGCCAGCCACGCCGGCTCCCGCGCCGCGACCAGCGCCCACAGCCGTTCCCCACCGGCGACGAGCTCGTCGTCGGTCAGCTCGTCGGCGCGGGCGGTGGCCCGGGGCGCCATGTTCGTGATGCCGAGACCGAGCCCCGCGAGCTCGCCCTGCTCCGCGGGCGCCAGCAGCCGCGGGGTGAACCCGGAGGAGTGCAGGACCGGCCAGAAGCGGTTGCCGGGGCGGACGAAGTGGTGCCCGCTCGCCGCCGACACCAGGCCCGGGTTGATGCCGCAGAACAGCACCCGCAGCGGCGGGTCGTCCGGGCCGGGCAGGACGTCGTCGATCGTGGAGTCCCGGGCGCGGTCGAGGGCGTCGCGGTCGGGCAGGCGGGGCACGGGGGTCATCCGACCACGACCGCGCCGGGACCGCCGCCCGGGGACCGATGGATCCCGGGTGCGGGAACGGTCTGTCCACGGACGGGCGAGCCGGGATGCCCCGCCCGCGCCCCGAGAGGAGACTCCCCGCCGTGGACCTGCCCGTGATGCCCCCGGTGAAGCCGATGCTGGCCAAGCCCGCCCCGTCCATCCCCGAGGGCAGGCTCTACGAACCCAAGTGGGACGGCTTCCGCTCGATCGTCTTCCGCGACGGCGACGAGGTCGAGATCGGCTCCCGCAACGAGCGGCCGATGACCCGCTACTTCCCCGAGGTCGTCGAGGCGGTGCGGGCGCACTTCCCGCCGCGCGCGGTCGTCGACGGGGAGATCGTCGTCGCCTCGGGGAACGCACTGGACTTCGAGGCGCTCCAGCAGCGGATCCACCCCGCGGTCAGCCGGGTGACGCTGCTCTCGACGGAGACGCCGGCGTCGTTCGTCGCCTTCGACCTGCTGGCCCTCGGCGACGACGACCTCACCGCACGCCCGTTCGCCGAGCGCCGCGCGCTGCTGGAGGAGGCCTTCGCCGGCGTCGCCCCGCCGGTGCACCTCACCCCGATCACCGACGACACCGGGACAGCACGCCGCTGGTTCGAGAAGTTCGAGGGCGCCGGGCTGGACGGCCTCATCGCCAAGGACCCGGCCGGGACCTACCAGCCCGACAAGCGCGTCATGACCAAGATCAAGCACGAGCGGACCGCGGACTGCGTCGTCGCCGGGTACCGGGTGCACAAGTCCGGGCCGGACGCCGTCGGGTCGCTGCTGCTGGGACTGCACGACGCCCGCGGCGTGCTGGTGTCGGTCGGCGTCGTCGGGGCGTTCCCGATGGCGCGCCGCCGCGAGCTCATGACCGAGCTGCAGCCACTGGTCACCGACTTCGACGACCACCCGTGGGCCTGGGCGAAGCAGCTGGAGGGCGAGCGCACCCCGCGCAAGTCCGAGACGAGCCGGTGGAACGCCGGCAAGGACCTGTCCTTCGTCCCGCTGCGCCCGGAGCGGGTGGTCGAGGTCCGCTACGACTACATGGAGGGCCAGCGGTTCCGCCACACCACCCAGTTCGTGCGGTGGCGCCCGGACCGCGACCCCGCCTCCTGCACCTACGAACAGCTGGAGCGCCCGGTGACCTTCGACCTCGCGGAGGTCCTCGCCGGACACGGGTGATCGGCGGGAGTGGAGCGTCCGGCGCAGTGCACCCGCTTCCCCGCTCCACTCCCGGCGATCACGGCCGGCAGCCGCAGGACTCCCGGTGCACGAAGGTCGTCGGCAGCCGCAGCGAACGCCGCTCGGCGTCGGGTTCGGCCATGCGGCGCAGCAGCAGCCGGACCGCCTCGCGCCCGATGTCGGCGAACGGCTGCGCGACGACGGTGAGACGCGGGCTGAACGCGTCGGCCCACGGGAAGTCGTCGAACGCGGCCAGCGCCAGGTCCCCGGGGATGGTGAGCCCCAGGTCGTGGGCGGCCTGAACGGCGCCGATGGTCATCGCGTTGTTGCCCGTGACCAGCGCGGCGGGCCGGTCGGGCGAGGCCAGCAGCTCGCGCACGACGGCGCGGGCGGGCTCGCTGTCCGAGCGCCCCTCCACCACCGGCCCTGGCGGGAGACCGGCCCGGCGCATCCCGAGCCGGTAGCCCTCCAGCCGCTCGACGGTCGTCGACAGCCCGGGGAGACCCATCACGAAGCCGATCCGGCCGTGCCCCGCCTCGGCGAGGTGGGTCACCAACCCGGCGACGGGCTCCACGTTCTCCGAGCCGACCTCGTCCAGGACGCCGTCGAGCATCCGGTCGACCAGCACCGTCGGCACGCCCTGCGCGGCGAGCGCCTCCAGGGTCGCGGTGGAGTCGCCCGAGGGGGCGAACAGCACGCCGTCGACGCGGCTGCGGAGCTGTGTGACGGCCGTCGCCTCGTAGCCCGGGTCGTCGTGCGGGTCGGCGAGCAGCAGGGTGTGCCCGGCGGCGGCGGACTCGTCCTCGACCGCGTGCAGCAGCTCACCCAGGTACGGGTTGGAGATCGCCGACAGGGCGAGCCCGAGCGTGCGGGTGCGGGAGGTGGCGAGCGAGCGGGCCGCGGCGTTGGGCGTGTACTGCACCTGCGCCATCGCGGCGAGCACCTGCTCGCGGGTGGCCTCCCGGACGGGCCGGGTGCCGTTGAGAACGTGGGACACGGTCGCGGTGGACACCCCGGCGAGCCGGGCGACCTCGGCCATGGTCGCGATCACACACCTCCGACGCGGGTCACGGGTTGGCGACAGGCTACAGGCAACCGGTTGCGCAAGCGGTTGCTCCGCACTTACCGTGCACCGGTCATACCGGACGGACGTGTCCCGGATCACACCGTTGAACACCCGTCGGAGCCCTCGACGAGGAGAGTGCCCGTGCGCCCGAGAACCAGGTCGCGTCCCGCCGTTCTCACCGCGCTACTGGCGGTGATCGGCCTCGCCCTCACCGGCTGCGCCGGTGCCGGCACGTTCGGCCTGCCCGAAGGTACGCGGATCGTGACGATCGCAATCGTGTCCAACCCCCAGATGGAGGACGCGATCGAGCTCAGCCCGCGGTTCGAGGCCGAGAACCCCGGCATCACCGTGCGCTTCGTCAGCCTGTCGGAGAACGAGGCCCGCGCGAAGATCACCGCGTCGGTCGCCACCGGCGGCGACGAGTTCGACGCCGTGATGATCTCGAACTACGAGACCCCCCAGTGGGCCCGCAACGGCTGGCTGGTCGACCTCGACCCGCTGATGGACGCCACCCCCGGCTACGACCGCGACGACTTCATCCCGACCATCCGCGGCGCCCTGTCCGGCCCGGACGGGCACATGTACTCGGTGCCGTTCTACGGCGAGTCCGCGTTCCTGATGTACCGCAAGGACCTCTTCGCCCAGGCCGGGCTGACCATGCCCGCGAAGCCGACCTGGGACCAGGTGGCGCAGTTCGCCGACCGCCTCACCGACCGCCAGCAGGGCCGCGGCGGCATCTGCCTGCGCGGCAAGCCCGGGTGGGGCGAGGTCATGGCCCCGGTCGACGCGATGATCAACTCCTACGGTGGTCGCTGGTTCGACCAGGACTGGAACGCGCAGCTGACCTCGCCCGAGGTGCGCAAGGCGGTCAACTTCTACGTCGATCTCCTCCGTCGCGACGGCCAGGCCGGTGCGGCGGGCTCCGGGTTCTCCGAGTGCGGCAACCAGTTCAGCCAGGGCAACACGGCGATGTGGTTCGACGCCACCGTCGCCGCGGGCCTGCTGGAGGACCCGGCCCAGTCCAACGTCGCCGGGAAGGTCGGCTACGCGCCGGCGCCGACCGGCGTCGACGGCCTGTCCTCGGGCTGGCTGTACTCGTGGGCGCTGGCCATCCCCCGCACCACCGCGGAGAAGGGCCCCGAGCAGGTCGACGCGACCTGGAAGTTCCTGTCCTGGATGACGTCCAAGCCGTACCAGAAGATGGTCGGCGAGGACCTCGGCTGGACCTCCGTCCCGCCCGGCGCCCGCCAGTCGACCTACCGGATCCCCGAGTACGTCGCGGCATCCCCGAGTACGTCGCGGCGTCGAAGGCCTACGCGCCGCAGACCATCGCCGCGATCAACGCCGCCGACCAGGACCGGCCGACCCGCGACCCCGTTCCGTACACCGGGCTGCAGTTCGTCGGGATCCCCGAGTTCCAGGACCTGGGGACCCGGGTCAGCCAGCAGATCTCCGCGGCGATCGCCGGACAGCAGACCGCCGACGAGGCCCTCGACGAGGCCCAGAGCTACGCCGAGACCGTCGGCGAGTCCTACCAGCAGAGCGGGGGCGACCGGTGACGACCACAGAGGCACCACCGCACGCGGCACCGGAACGACAGACCTCGCCGGCCGCGGAGCGCCGCGACGGCTGGATCCGCCGGGCCCCGCTGCTACCCGCGCTGATCTTCACCATCATCATCACGCAGCTGCCGTTCCTGGTGACGATCTGGTACTCGCTGCAGTCCTGGAACCTGGTGCGCCCCGGCAGCCAGCGCTTCGTCGGGCTGGAGAACTACGCGACGGTGTTCACCGACTCGCAGTTCCGCGGGGTCGCGCTGAACTCCATCCTGCTGACCCTGGGGTCGGTGGCCATCGCGATGGTCCTCGGGCTGCTGATCGCGCTGCTGCTCAACCGTGCGTTCCTCGGCCGCGGCATCGTCCGGACGCTGATCATCACCCCGTTCCTGATCACCCCGGTCGCCGGTGCCCTGCTGTGGAAGTCGGTCCTGTTCGACCCCACCTACGGCCTGGTGAACTTCCTGCTCTCGCCGTTCGGCGCCGGGCAGACCGACTGGGTGTCCACCTTCCCGCGGGCCGCGGTGATCATCGCGCTGGTGTGGCAGTGGACGCCGTTCATGATGCTGCTGATCCTCGCCGGGCTCGGCTCGCAGCCGCAGGAGGTCCTCGAGGCCGCCCGGATGGACGGGGCGACCGGGTTCGCGGTGTTCCGCGAGGTGACGCTGCCCCACCTGCAGCGGTTCATCGAGCTGGGTGTCGTGCTCGGCGCGATCTACCTGGTCAACACGTTCGACACGATCTACATGATGACCCAGGGCGGTCCGGGTACGGCGTCGGCGAACCTGCCGTTCTACATCTACCAGCGGGCGTTCCTGGGCTTCGACATCGGTGAGTCCGCCGCGATGGGCGTGGTCACCGTGGTGGCGACGATCATCGTGGCCACCCTGGCGCTGCGCCTGATCTTCCGCAGCTTCTCCGCCGCCGAGGAGGCGTGATGACCGCAGTCGCCGAACGGACCTCCACCCCCGCAACGACGCCGCGGAAGGCCCCGCGCGGGGCCGGGCCGCTGCTGAGCGTCCTGGCCTGGATCGTCGGGCTCGGGTTATTCTTCCCGGTGCTGTGGATGGTGATGACCGCCTTCAAGACCGAGGCGCAGGCCGTCACGATCCCGCCGACGGTGTTCTTCGCCCCCACCTTCGACAACTTCGCCGAGGTGTTCGGCGGCGGCGTCGGGCCCTACCTGCTCAACTCGCTGTTCGCGACGGTCGCCTCGACGGTCCTGGTGCTCCTGCTGGGCACCCCGGCCGCGTTCGCGCTGTCGCTGCGGCCCGTGAAGAAGACCCAGGACGTGCTGTTCTTCTTCATCTCGACCAAGATGCTGCCGGTCGTCGCGGCGATCGTGCCGATCTACGTCGTCGTGAACTACCTGGGCGCGCTGGACAACATCTGGACGCTCGTCGTGCTCTACACGGCGATGAACCTGCCGATCGCGGTGTGGATGATGCGGTCGTTCTTCCTGGAGGTCCCCAAGGAGCTCCTGGAGGCCGCGAGCATGGACGGCGCGTCGCTGTGGCGCTCGCTGCGCGAGGTCGTGCTGCCGATCATCTCGCCCGGCATGGCCGCCACGGCGCTGATCTGCATGATCTTCGCCTGGAACGAGTTCTTCTTCGCGGTGAACCTCACCGCCTCACGGGCCGCGACCGTGCCCGTGTACCTCGTCGGGTTCATCACCTCCGAGGGCCTCTACTTCGCCAGCCTGTGCGCCGCGGCGACCGTGGCCGCGTTGCCGGTCGTCATCGCCGGCTGGATCGCCCAGAACAAGCTGGTCCAGGGCCTGTCCTTCGGGGCCGTCAAGTGATCGTGTTCGTGAACAGGATGGGAGCCCGCCGTGGCTGACGTGGTGTTCGACCAGGCATCTCGGATCTACACCCCCGGGGCGAAGCCTGCCGTCGACCGGCTGGACCTGACGATCGAGGACGGCGAGTTCGTCGTGCTCGTCGGGCCGTCCGGATCGGGCAAGTCGACGGCGCTGCGGATGCTCGCGGGTCTCGAGGAGATCGACGGCGGCTCGATCCGGATCGACGGCGAGAACATGGTCGGGGTGCCCTCGCGCGACCGCGACATCGCCATGGTGTTCCAGAACTACGCGCTCTACCCGAACAAGACCGTCGGGGAGAACATGGCGTTCCCGCTCAAGATGGCCGGGATCGACAAGGCCGAGCGTGCGGTCAAGGTCAAGGAGGCCGCCGAGATCCTCGGCCTGACCGACTACCTCGACCGCAAGCCGCGCGCGCTGTCCGGCGGCCAGCGCCAGCGCGTCGCGATGGGCCGGGCGATCGTGCGCGAGCCGCGGGTCTTCCTGATGGACGAGCCGCTGTCGAACCTCGACGCGAAGATGCGGGTGCAGACCCGCACCGAGATCGCCGCGCTGCAGCGACGGCTGGGCGTCACCACCGTCTACGTCACCCACGACCAGGTCGAGGCCATGACGATGGGCGACCGCGTCGCGCTGCTGGCCGACGGCAAGCTGCAGCAGTTCGCCACCCCGGCCGACCTGTACGACCGGCCGCAGAACGCGTTCGTCGCCGGGTTCATCGGCTCGCCGGCGATGAACCTGTTCACCGCGCGGGTGACCGAGCGCGGGGTGACCCTGGCCGGGCGGGAGATCGCCCTGCCCCAGGACGTCCGGTCGACGATCGGGGCGCAGCGGCTCACCGAGGTGCCCCTCGGCATCCGTCCCGAGCAGTGGACGGTCTCCCCCGACGGCGGCGAGGGCATCCCGGCCCGGGTCGACGTCGTCGAGGAGCTGGGGTCGGACGCCTACCTCTACGGCACCCTCGCCGAGGTCGCCGGTGACCTGTCGGCGACGGCCTCGCTGACCGGTTCGCGCGACGACGCCGTCGTCGTGCGGACCGCGGGACGGACCGGCGCACGGCGTGGGGACCGGGTGGCGCTGACACCCTCGACCGAGGGGCTGCACCTGTTCCACCCGGAGACCGGCGACCGGCTCTGAGCGGCTTCGCCCGGCGGCGCGAGGGGGCCGCCGGGCGGACCGGCCCGGATGCGACCCGGCATGCGGCGCGAGGGGCCGCCGGGCGGGTCAGCCCGGGTGGGAGGCGGCGAGCTGGCCGCAGGCCGCGTCGATCTCCTGGCCGCGGGTGTCGCGGACGGTGCAGGCGACGCCGGCCGCCCGGACGCGGCGCACGAACTCCTCCTCGACGGGCTTGGGCGAGGCGTCCCACTCGCTGCCCGGCGTCGGGTTCAGCGGGATCAGGTTGACGTGCACCCTCGAGGTCCCGATGTGCTGCCGCAGGACCTTCCCCAGCATGTCGGCGCGCCACGGCTGGTCGTTCACATCACGGATCAGCGCGTACTCGATGGAGACGCGGCGGCCGGTCGTGGTGGCGTAGCGGCGGCCCGCGTCGAGGACCTCGGCGACCTTCCACCGGTTGTTGACCGGGACGAGGGTGTCGCGCAGCTCGTCGTCCGGGCAGTGCAGCGAGATCGCCAGGGTGACCGGGATGCCCTCCTCGCGGAGCCGGTCGATCGCCGGGACCAGCCCGACGGTGGACACGGTGACCCCGCGGGCGGAGATGCCCAGCCCGTCCGGGGCGGGCTCGGTGATCCGGCGGACGGCGGCGACGACCCGCTTGTAGTTGGCGAGCGGCTCGCCCATCCCCATGAACACGACGTTCGACAGCCGGGTCGGCCCGTCCAGCACGCCGTCGCGCGCCTGGGCCGCGGCGCGCCGGACCTGGTCGACGATCTCGGCGGTCGACAGGTTGCGCTGCAGACCGCCCTGGCCGGTCGCGCAGAACGGGCACGCCATCCCGCAGCCCGCCTGGCTGGAGATGCAGACCGTCGCCCGGTCCGGGTAGCGCATCAGGACGCTCTCGGCGAGCACGCCGTCGTGGCCGCGCCACAGCGTCTTGCGGGTGGCGCCGCCGTCGCACGCCTTCTCGGTCAGCGGCGTGACCAGCGGCGGGAGGAGCGGGCGCAGCTTCTCCCGGACGTCACCGCCGAGGTCGCTCATGGCGTCGAGGTCGTCGGTGAGACGACCGAACCAGTGGCGGGCCAACTGGTCGAGGCGGAACCGCGGCACGCCGAGCTCCTGCGCGACGGCGGCACAGTCGGCCGGGTCGAGGTCGGCGAGGTGGCGGGGCGGAGTACCGCGGCGGGGTGCGTCGAAGACGAGCGGGAGGCTGGACATGGCACCCACCAGTGTGCCAGCCCGGTCGCGGGTCAGCGGATCCCGGGGATCCGCACGTTGAAGCGCCGGGACAGGTCCTCCAGGATCCCGAGCCTGCGCGCCGCCGCGACCCACAGCACGATCCCGGCGCAGAGACCGGTCACCGGCACCGCGGACCCGGTCCCCTGCCCCTGGTAGGTCAGGGCCAGGAAGGCGCCGAACGCGGCGATGAGCAGGACCAGGCCGCCGGTCGCGACGAGGCTGCGCTCCTCCAGCACGGTGGACGCCTGGATCAGCAGCACCCCGACGAGCGCGGCGGACAGGGGGGTGGACAGCTCGCCGTAGCCGACCAGGGACAGCAGCAACGGCAGCAGCACGACCCCCGCGACGCCGATCACGATCAGCCGCTGCATCCGGCGCTTGCGCTCGGGGTGCAGGGTCACCGCCATCGCGGCGTTGCGCCGGCGCACGATCCACAGGTACGCGGTCAGGAAGATCCCGAGCGCGACGAGGACGGTGGCGAACCCGTTCCCGAGGCCGCCCGCGCCGATCGCCCAGGCGAGCAGGCCCAGGACGATCTCCAGACTCGGCACGGGAACGCCCAGCGACGGCTGGCGCATCGTGTACGGCATGCACCCACGGTAGCGAGAGCGGCCCGGGACACGGCGCGGGTGTGGCGGAACGACACACCCGTCCTCCCTCGAACCGGACATCATGGGAGGCTCGTCACGTGCCCGGGTCCCCGAACCCCCGGGCCGCCACCACCACACCGCCGGGCCCCGCCCGGCCTCCCCCAGGAGAGCCATGACCCTCCCCACGACGTCCTCCACCGACCCCGAGCCCGCCCAGCGCGCCGGAGGTCCTGCCCTCGGTCGCCGCGCGATGATCGCCGGCGCCGGCGTGGCCGCGATCGGCGCGGTCGCCGCCTGCGGTGGCGGCAGCGGTTCCACCACCACCGACAACGGTGGCCAGGCCCAGAGCGGGGACGCCCCGCAGGGTTCCCCCGGCACCGTCCTCGGCCCGGAGTCCGCGGTGCCGGTCGGCGGCGGCGCGATCTTCGCCGACGCCCAGGTCGTCGTCACCCAGCCGCAGCAGGGGACCTTCACCGGGCTGTCCGCGATCTGCCCGCACCAGGGCTGCACCGTCAGCCAGGTCACCGACGGGCAGATCGTCTGCCCGTGCCACAACAGCCGTTTCTCCCTCGACGGCGCCGTCCTCGACGGGCCGGCCCAGCGACCGCTGGACCCGCGGCAGGTCACCGTCGCGGACGGGTCGATCACCCTGTCCTGAGCCCGCTCCCGGCGCCGCGGCTCAGGACGGCAGCACGAGGCCGTCCGCGCGGCGCCGGGTGTGGAGCCGGCAGCCCACGCGCACGGTGCGGTCGGCGACGTCGTCGATCGCCCGGCGCGCGGTGCGCGGGGAGAACTCGATGCGCAGGACCTCCTCCAGGTCCGCGCGGGAGTCGAACCGCCAGGTCGAGGTGACCCGGCGCAGCGCGAAGCCGTGGGCGGCGAAGAACCGGTCGACCGCGGGCGCGTCGTAGCGCGGCAGGTCCGCGCGCAGCCACGTCCCGTAGGGCCGCGCCGTGAAGTCCAGGTCGACGACGGCGAGCACCCCGCCCGGGCGGAGCACCCGCTCGGCCTCGGCGAGCCCCGGCTCGCAGCCCGGCCCGAAGAAGTACGCGGTGCGGGCGTGGACCAGGTCGGCACTCGCGTCGGGCAGCGGGAGCAGCTCGGCGCCCGCGGTGTGCAGGGTGATGCGGGGGTCGTCGGCGACGCGCCGACGTGCCCGCTCGACCAGCGGCGGGTGCGGCTCGACACCGGTGACGGTGGCGGCCCGTTCGGCGAAGCGCGGCAGGTGGAAGCCGTCGCCGCAGCCGACGTCGACGACGTCGGCGCCCGCCCAGCCCCCGGTCTCGGCCCACAGGGCCGCCCAGAGCTCGCCGTCGGCGTCCTGGGCGCGGTTCTCGGTCTCGTAGACCTCGGGCCAGTTCCAGATGTTCGGGCTGGGGATGGCCGGGCCGGGCTTCGGCTGTCCGCCGAACCCCTGGTAGGTGCGCCTCACGCGATCGGGACGACGATCCCGAGGATCGCCCAGGCGACGAACGCGGCCGGCAGCAGCGAGTCCAGACGGTCCATCAGACCGCCGTGCCCGGGCAGCAGATTGCCCATGTCCTTGACCCCGATGTCGCGCTTCACCAGCGACTCGACGAGGTCGCCCAGGGTGGCCGTCGCGACGAGCAGCGCGCCGACCAGCGGCCCCCAGTACCAGGGCGCGTCGAGCAGCAGCCCCGTGCAGAGCGAGCCCACGGCCATGCCGGCGATCAGCGAGCCCGCGAAGCCCTCCCAGGACTTCTTCGGGCTGATCGTGGGAGCCATCGGGTGCCGGCCCGCGACGACGCCCGCGGCGTACCCGCCGACGTCGGAGGCGACCACGCAGAGCAGGAAGGTCAGGACCCGGCCCACGCCGTCCGGGGCGACGGTCAGCTGGACGGCGAAGGCCACGAGCAGCGGCACGTAGACGGCGACGAACAGCGAGGCGCTGATGTCGCGCACGAAGTGCGCCGCCCCGGTCCGCATCCGCCACAGCAGGCAGCCCAGCACCGTGGCGGTGAGGGCGATCGCGGCGCCGTGCAGGCCGAACGGCCAGGACAACCAGACGACGGCCTGGCCGCCGACCAGCAGCACCGGCAGCGACACCCGGATGTCGGCGCCCCGGCGCAGCGCGCCCGCGAGCTCCCAGGTCCCGACCGCGGTGACGCAGGCGAGCACCAGGACGAAGCCCTGACGATGGATCAGCAGGCTCAGCAGGATGACGACGCCGAGCCCGACGCCGACCGCGATCGCCGCGACGAGGTTGCGACCCAGCCGGGACCGCTTGTACCCCTTCTGTCCCCGGACGGGCTTCGGCACGTCCGGGGTCGCCGACACGCCGGCGGGCCCGTCACCGGGGAGGTCGGAGGTCACGGGGACGGCGGCGTCGGAGGAGGAGGGCACCGGGCTCAGACCTCGAGGAGCTCGGATTCCTTGTTCTTGACCAGCTCGTCGATCTGCGCGACGTAGCGGTCCGTGACGCCCTGCAGTTCCTTCTCGGCGCGGGCGACCTCGTCCTCGCCGGCCTCGCCGTCACGCTGGATGCGGTGCAGCTCGTCCATCGCCTTGCGGCGCAGGCCACGGAGCACGACGCGCGCGTCCTCACCCTTGCCCCGGGCGACCTTGACCATGTCCCGGCGCCGCTCCTCGGAGAGCTGCGGGATGATCACGCGGATGATCTGCCCGTCGTTCGACGGGTTGACGCCGAGGTCCGAGTCGGCGATCGCCTTCTCGAGCTGCTTGAGCTGGCTGGCGTCGTAGGGCTTGATGACCGCCATCCGCGCCTCGGGGATCGACACCGAGGCGAGCTGGTTCAGCGGGGTCCACGCGCCGTAGTAGTCCACGACGATCCTGGAGAACATGTTCGGAGTGGCCCGGCCGGTACGCACCGACGCCAGATCGTCACGGGCGACCGTGACGGCCTTCTCCATCTTCTCCTCGACGTCGAAGAGGGTTTCCTCGATCACGGTTGCATCCCCCGGCCTGGTCATACTCGCTGGCGGTCACGATCCCCTCACCCTCCGCCCGGGCGGTGCGCGGAGCACCACCCGGGCGGGGGCGGGAAGGATCAGTTCTGGCCGACCTCGAAACGGACGAAGTCGTTGATGGTCAGACCCGCCTCGTCGGCGACGGCCTTGACCGACTTCTTCGGGTCGACCACGGAGGCCTGCTCCAGGAGCACGACGTCCTTGTAGTAGCCGTTGACCCGGCCCTCGACGATGCGGGGCAGGACCTGCTCGGGCTTGCCCTCCTCGCGGGCGGTCGCCTCCGCGATCTTCTTCTCGTTCTCGACGATCTCGGCGGGGACCTGCTCACGGGTCAGGTACTCCGGCCGGGCCGCCGCGACCTGCATCGCGAGACCGCGGGCGGCCTCGGCGTCGTCGCCTTCGTAGGCGAGCAGGACGCCGATCTGCGGGGGCAGGTCGGTGGCGCGCTTGTGCAGGTAGACGGCGGCCTGGCCGTCGACCCGGGCGTAGCGCTTCAGCTCGAACTTCTCGCCGATGCGGGCGGACAGGGCCTGCACGGCCTCGCCCACGGTGCCGTCGTCGAGCTTGGTCTCGCGCAGCGCGTCGAGGTCGGCCGGCTTCTCGGCGACCGCGGCGGCCAGGATCTTCTCGGCCAGCGCGATGAAGTCGTCGGACTTGGCGACGAAGTCGGTCTCGCAGTCCAGCTCGACCAGGGTGCCGCCGTCGGCGACGACCAGGCCGTTGGCGGTGGCGCGCTCGGCGCGCTTGCCCACGTCCTTCGCGCCCTTGATGCGGAGGAGCTCGACGGCCTTGTCGAAGTCGCCCTCGGACTCCTCGAGCGCCTTCTTGCAGTCCATCATCCCGGAGCCGGTGAGCTCACGGAGCCGCTTGACGTCGGCGGCGGTGTAGTTCGCCATCGGGTGTCTCTCGTCCTCTGGGTCGTGACGGGAATGGGTCACCGGGTCGCACCGGGCGGGCCCACGGAAGCGGGCCCGCCCGGTGCGCGTACTCAGTTCTGGGTGCCGTTGCTGGTCGACGCCGGGGCGGTCGCAGCGGCCGCACCGTCGCCACCGGCGGCGGAGAGGCTGGCACCGTCGGAGCCGACCTCGTTGCCCGCCAGGACGTCCTGCTCCCACTCGGCGAGCGGCTGCTCGGCGGCGGCCTCGCCACCCTCGCCACGGCGCTGGCCACGGGAGACCAGACCGTCGGCGGCGGCCTTGGCGATGACCTTGGTCAGCAGCGCGGCCGAGCGGATCGCGTCGTCGTTGCCCGGGATCGGGAAGTCGACCTCGTCCGGGTCGCAGTTCGTGTCCAGGATGGAGACGACCGGGATCTTGAGCTTCCGGGCCTCGCCGACGGCGATGTGCTCCTTCTTGGTGTCCACGATCCAGACGGCGGACGGGACCTTGGACATGTCGCGAATACCGCCGAGGGTCTTCTCGAGCTTGTCCTTCTCACGGGTCAGCGTGAGGATCTCGCGCTTCGAGCGGCCCTCGAAGCCACCGTTCTGCTCCATCGCCTCGAGCTCCTTGAGGCGCTGCAGGCGACGGTGGACGGTCTGGAAGTTGGTGAGCATGCCACCCAGCCAGCGCTGGTTGACGTACGGCATGTTGACCCGGGCCGCCTCCTCGGCGATGACCTCCTGGGCCTGCTTCTTGGTGCCGACGAACATGATCGTCCCGCCGTGCGCGACGGTCTCGCGCACGAACTCGTAGGCGCGGTCGATGTACGACAGCGTCTGCTGGAGGTCGATGATGTAGATGTCGTTGCGCTCGGTGAGGATGTAGCGCTTCATCTTCGGGTTCCAGCGACGGGTCTGGTGCCCGAAGTGCACGCCGCTGTCGAGCAGCTGCTTCATGGTGACGACGGCCATGGCCTGCGTTCACCTCTCGGTCGGGCGCGGCGGGTGCCGCGCAGGCGGTTCGTGGGCCCACCGGTCGGTGGACCACCCTGGCGCCCGCGGCGGAGCCGGACCCGCTCCCCCTGGTCACACGTGAGCGTGACGTCGGGATCGCAGGACCGCCCGGCCTCCGCTCCCGACGCCGTACCCTGGGGGAACGGCGCGACGGGCGAGCGGGCGCGCGAAGTCACCACGACGGACGTGGTGCGGGATCCAGTGTACGCCGGGGCCTTCGGGCCGATCGCGGCGGAGCCCGGTTCCGACGGCGGCTGTCCACAACCGGCCGGTACGTCCACAGGACGACGGTCCACCCCGGCGACGAGCGGTCGCCGCCGCAGGCTGGACGGGTGTCTCTCCCCGTCCAGTCCGCTCCCCCGCTCGACATCCTGCCCCGGAGCCCGCGTCCCGTGTCCCGCCCGGGATGGCGGGCCGGACTGCGGCCGGGGGCGGTGCTGCTCGCCGTGGTGGTGATCGGTGTTGCGCTCGTGCCGCCGGGGGCGGCGGTCGCTGCGCCTGTCGCCACAGTGCCTGTCGCCGCCACACCACTGGTCGCTGCATCGCTGGTCGCCGCACCGGTGACCGCCGCACCGGTGACCGCCGCACCGGTGACCGCCGCACCGGTGACCGCCGCACCGCGCCGGGATCCGTCTCCCGGGACTGCCGGGCACTCTCCCGGGCCCGGCGGTGAGCCGGACACCGGCGGTGGGCCCGCTCCGGGCGGACCCCCGGACGGGGTCGGTCCCGCGCCCGCACCGCCGCGGCCGCCCGGGGCGGGGATCCCGGCACCGGGGGCGGACTACGCGTGGCCGCTGCTCCCGCCCCCGGCGGTCACGGCGGTGTTCCGCAAGCCCGCGTTCCGCTACGGCCGCGGGCACCGCGGCGCCGACCTCGCCGGTTCCCCCGGACAGGCGGTGCTCGTCGCGCGGGAGGGGGTCGTCGTGTTCGCCGGCCGGATCGCCGGGCGCGGCGTCGTCTCGGTCGACCACCCCGACGGGTTGCGGAGCACCTACGAGCCGGTGACCGCCGGCGTCGTGGCCGGGGCGCGGCTCGCCGGGGGCGACCCGGTGGGGAGGCTGGAACCCGGGCACACCGGGTGCCCGGTCGCGGCCTGCCTGCACTGGGGCGTACGACGGGAGCGGCTCGACCACCTGGACCCGCTGGTACTGCTGCGCCCTCCCCGGGTGCGGCTGCTCCCCTGGGAGGGGGCACCGGAGCCCCCGGAGGACGCTCCGGCGGAGGTCAGCCCGCCAGCGCCGGCGCCAACGAGGCCCGCAGGCGGGTGATCGTCCGGGCGTGGAGCTGGCAGACCCGGGACTCGGTGACCCCGAGGATCCCGCCGATCTCGGCGAGTGTCCGGTTCTCGACGTAGTAGAGGTGCAGGACCAGCCGGTCCCGCTCCCCCAACAGGCCGATCGCGGCACGCAGCTCCGCCCCGGTCTCCCGCCGGACCGCCGCGGTCACCGGGTCCACCGAGTCGTCGGCCGCGAGCGTGGACAGCGGCGAGCCCGCGGGGCCGCCCGCACCGAGGTCCTCGGCGCTGACCAGGTACATCGGCCGCCGGGCCTGACGGAGCTCGCGCACCGCGACACCCAGCTCCGCAGCGAGCTCCCCGTCGGTCGCGGGGCGCCCGGCCCGGAGCTGCACCGCCTCGCGGGCCCGCTCGACCTCGCGGCTGCGCGCCCGCACGGTGCGGGGAACCCAGTCCTGGGCGCGCAGCTCGTCGAGCATGGCCCCCCGGACGCGCTGGGCCGCATAGGCCTCGAAGCGGATCCTGCGTGCGGGGTCGAACCGGTCGACGGCCTCCATCAGGCCGAACGTCCCGGACTGGAGCAGGTCGGCCAGCTCGATCGACGACGGCAGCCGCACCGCCAGCTTCGTGCCCACGCCGCGCACCAGCGGGGCGTGGTGCTCGACCAGGCGTCGCCGAGCGGCAGGAGCGCGGGTGGCGAGGAACTCGCGCCACAGCGGCACGACCGCCGGCTCGACGGTCTCGTTCAGGTGACCTCGGACGCCGTCGGGCGTGTCGCGGGGCGACCGGCCCGTCGACGGGACCAGCGCGATGCACCCCGGGGCCACGTCCGCCGACGGTTGCCCGGAGACGGCGTCGAGGGGACCGCGACGCGGGGACCCGGGTGGGTCGGGGACCGGCCCGAGGACGGCCGTGCGGGGCGTGTCTGCCCCCGCGGCCACCCGGTCGAGGGCCGTGGCCAGGGCGGCGGGGAACGCGTCGGGCCGGCGCGGTGTCGTCGGGGACACCTCACGCCCGAGGGTGCGCCTGGTCATGAACCACCTTCAACCGGTCGACGGTCACGTGCGTGTAGAGCTGCGTGGTCGACAGCGTAGCGTGACCGAGTAACTCCTGTACGTAACGAAGGTCGGCCCCGCCCTCGAGCAGATGGGTCGCCGCGGCGTGCCGCAGACCGTGCGGCCCGACGTCGGGGACACCCGGTACCGCCCGGATCGCGCGGTGCACGACGGTCCGGGCGACGCGCGGGTCCAGCCGCCCTCCCCGCACGCCCAGCAGCAGTGCCGGCGGCGACGACGGGGTCGCCAGCGCCGGTCTGCCGTGGTCGAGCCAGCGGCGCACCGCGCGCGCGGCGGGGACCCCGAACACCACGGTCCGTTCCCGGTCTCCCTTGCCCCGGACCCGCAGCGTACGGGCGGACTCGTCGACCGCCCCGACGTCGAGTCCGCACAGCTCGGCGACCCGGATCCCGGTCGCGTAGAGGAGTTCGAGGACCAGCAGGTCGCGCAGGGCCTCCGGGGCGTCCTCCGCCGCACCGGAGGTCACCGCGTCCAGCACCGCCGCGGTCTCCGCCGCGGCGGGTACCTCCGGCAGGACGGTGCCCGCGCGCGGTGACCCGAGCCGGGCCGCCGGGTCGTGGTCGAGCCGCCCGGTGCGCACCGCCCAGGCGCAGAACGTACGGGCCGCGGCGGTGCGCCGCGCGACGGTGGCCCGCCCGGCGCCGGCGGCGTGCGTCGCGCCGAGCCGCCGACGCAGGTGATCCAGGTCGAGCGCGCCGAGGCCGGGGAGACCACGGAGCAGGTCGGTGAGGTCCGAGCGGTAGCCGCGGACGGTGTGCGGCGAGCGGTTCCGCTCGAGGCGCAGGTGACCGGTGAACTCCTCGAGCGCGCCGGCGACGTCCGGGGCGAGCCCGTCACCGGCGGCGGTCCGGTCGCCTGCGGCACGAGCGCCCGCCCGGTCCGTGCCCGGGCGGTCGGCGTCGGGCCGGGTCCGGTCGTCGGGACGCGCGGCCGCGTCGGGGCCCGGCTCGGCCGCGGGACCGGAGGACTCTGTGCGCGCCATGCCCGGACGGTCCGCCGCCGAGGGCCGCCGGTCAAGGACCCGCCCGGCGTGCCGGGCGCTGCCACAGCCCCTGGTGGTACTCGGCGAGCCCACGGTCCTCCAGCTCGGTCAGCGCCGCGCGCAACTCGTCGGGGCCGACGCCCGCGGCCTCGCCGATCCGTCCCGGCGGCCACGCGGCCCGGGCGGGCAACACGTCGTGGACCGCGAGCACCCGCGGGTCGAGCCCGTCGGTCGGGCGGGACTCCCCCTGCGGCGGCAGGGCGAGGTCCACGCCCAGCCGGCCGACGACCTCCAGGACGTCCTCGGGCCGCCCGACGAGGCCCGCCTGGTGCGACCGGACCAGCTCGTGGCAGCCGACCGACATCCCCGACGTGACCGGGCCCGGCACCGCCATCAGCGGGCGCCCGAGCGCGGTCGCGTCGGCGGCGGTCCGTTTCGTCCCGCTGCGCGCCCCGGCCTCGACGACGAGGGTCCCGACACCGAGTGCCGCCAGCAGCCGGTTGCGGACCAGGAACCGCAGCCGCCCGGGGATCGTGCCGGGCGGGTACTCGGTGAGCACCAGTCCGGTCGCGGCGATCCGTTCCAGGAGACCGGTGTGCGCGGCCGGGTAGACCCGGTCCGGGCCACAGGCCAGGACCGCGACCGTCGCACCGTCGACGGCGAGGGCACCCCGGTGCGCGGCCGCGTCGATGCCGAACGCGGCGCCGGACAGGACCGTGACGCCGCGCCGGGCCAGCGTCGCGGAGAAGTCCGCGGCCACGCCCAACCCGTACGGGGTCGCGGCGCGCGAGCCGACGACGGTCACCGACCGGTCGGCGAGCGTCGCGATCTCCCCCGGCCCGCGGGCCCACAGCGCGATCGGGGGCGCGAGGTCGGCCCGCGGGGCCTCGGCGAACGACCGGAACGGCCACGACGGCCACCCCGGGTCCTCCGGCACGAGCAGGCGGGCCCCGGCGTGGGCGGCCTCCTCCAGGTCGGCCTCGGACCGGTCGGTGCCCCGCCGGGCCGCGGCGGCGCGCAGCAGCTCGTCGGGAACCGCGCCGCGGCGCAGCCGGTCGGCCGCCTCGACCGGCCCGTACCGGTCGACCAGCGCGACGAGGTGCCGGTTCGGGGGTTCGACGCAGCGCATCAGGTAGGCGCGGGCGCGCAGGACCTCCTCGGGCACCCTGCCGACGCCCTGGCCGATGTCGGTGCCCCGGCCGACGGCCGGGCCCGGGGCGCTCACGCGGCACCCCGCTCGCGGAAGTACAGCGCCGCGTCGACCAGACCGCGGTCGGGCCGGTCCGCCCCGGCGAGGTCGCTGAGCGTCCACGCGACCCGTAGCGCGCGGTCCGCGCCGCGGGCGCTGAGGTCACCGGCGCGCAACCGGGCCTCCAGCGGTGCGATCACGCGGGCGGGCAGCGGGAATCGGGTCCGCAGGGCGGGGCCGGGCACCTCGGCGTTGCACCGCCACCCGTGCTCCGACCACCGTGCGACGGCGGCGGCACGCGCGTCGAGCACCCGGCGGCGGACGGTCGCGGTGTCCTCGCCCCGCTGCTCGGTCACCCTCAGCGCGGTCACCGGCTCCATCGCCACCCGCAGGTCGACCCGGTCGAGCAGCGGACCGGACAGCCGGGACAGGTAGCGGCGGCGGACGTCGGGGCGGCAGGTGCAGTCGCGGTCGATCGGCGGGGCGCACGGGCACGGGTTCGCCGCGAGGACGAGCTGGAAGCGGGCCGGATAGCGCACGGTGCCGTCGGCGCGGGACAGCCGGACCTCGCCCTCCTCCAGCGGGGTGCGCAGCCCGTCGAGGACCGAGGCGGGCCAGTGCGGGCACTCGTCGAGGAACAGCACCCCGCGGTGGGCCAGCGACACCGCACCGGGCCGGGCGACGCCGCTTCCCCCGCCGAGCAGCGCCGCGGTCGACGCCGAGTGGTGCGGCGCGACGAACGGCGCACACGTGCTGAGCGCCCCGGTGTCGCCGAGCCGCCCGGCCACCGAGCGGATCGCGGCGAGCTGCAGCGCCTCGGAGCGGTCGAGCTCGGGCAGCAGCCCCACCACCCGCTGGGCGAGCATCGTCTTGCCGGTGCCGGGCGGGCCGACCATCAGCAGGTGGTGCCCTCCGGCGGCGGCGATCTCCAGGGCGTGCCGGGCGTCGTGCTGGCCGAGCACGTCGGCCAGCTCGGGGGCCGCGGCGACCGGGGCGTCCTCCGGTCCGCCGTCGTGCCGGTGCAGCAGCCGGTTGCCCGCCGCCCAGTCCAGGACGTCGCCGAGGCTGTCGGCGCCGAACGCCTCGATGCCGTCGACCAGCGCGGCCTCGGCGAGCGTGGCGCGGGGCACGACGGCGCGGATCATCCCGGCGTCCCGCGCGGCGAGCAGGCAGGGCAGCACGCCGCGCACCGGGCGCAGCCTGCCGTCGAGAGCGAGCTCGCCGAGCAGCACGGTGCCGCGCAGCCGGTCGGGCGGCACCGCGTCCGCGGCGACCAGGACGCCGAGCGCCAGTGCGAGATCGAAGCGGCTGCCGGTCTTGCGCAGCGTCGCCGGGGAGAGGGCGAGCACGATCCGCTCGTTGGGCCAGGTGCGGCCGGAGTGCACGATCGCGGACCGCACCCGGTCCTTGGACTCGTTGAGCGCGGCGTCGGGCAGGCCGACGAGGTGCACGCCGGGCATCCCACCGCCGATGACCGCCTCGATCTCGACGGGGACGCCGTCGACGCCGTGCAGCGCGACCGACCAGATGCGTGCCGGGGGCCGCATCAGAACGCCGCCGGGTAGTGGGTGAGGGTGACCGGCCGACCAGGTCGGATCAGGACCGCCACGACGTCGAACCTGATCTCGACCCAGCTGACCCGGTGGGCGGCCATGAACGCCTTGGCCAGCAGCCGGATCCGGCGTGTCTTGCGGGGGGTCACCGCCTCGGCGGGTTCGCCGTAGCGGAGACCGGAACGGGTCTTGACCTCGCAGAACACCAGCCGTCGCTCCGGGTCGACCGCGACGATGTCGATCTCGCCGTGGGTGCACCGCCAGTTGCGGCTGAGCACGACCATCCCGTGTGCCCGCTCGAGGTACTCGGCGGCGGTGTCCTCACCGCGGCGCCCGAGCTCGTCCTTCGCTGCCATGGGTCCACGATCGGGCCGGGTGGGCCCGTCGCGGGGGTGGATCGGCCGGCTGTGGACGGATCCGACGGTTGTGGATGGGCACCGTCGGCCGCGCGGCCGGGACGGCGGAACCGTCGGTGGGGTCTGCTACCCGCTCAGCCCGGGAACTGGTCGTCGTCGGGCAGCCGCAGGTCCGGGGTGTCGAGCTCCTCGATGTTGACGTCCTTGAACGTCACGACCCGCACGTTCTTGACGAACCGCGCCGGGCGGTACATGTCCCACACCCACGCGTCGGACATGCGCACCTCGAAGTAGACCTCGCCGTCGGCGTTGCGCGGGGCGACGTCGACGGAGTTGGCCAGGTAGAACCGGCGCTCCGTCTCCACGACGTAGGAGAACTGGGCGACGATGTCGCGGTACTCCTTGTAGAGCGTGAGCTCCATCTCGGTCTCGTACTTCTCGAGATCCTCGGCGCTCACCGGCCCGCTCCTCCTGTGACGATCTCCAACGGCTCCCACGCCCCGACCGTGTCCCCCGGGTCTCCGGGGTCGGGTTCCTGCTCGGGGAGCGCCCCATTGTGGACCAGCCCCGCCGGGGCCTCGCGCCCGGCCACCGCGGCGACGTTCGCGAAGGAGAACCGGTGCTCCGGACAGGGCCCGTGTGCGCGCAGCGCGGCCTCGTGGTCCGGGGTGTTGTAGCCCTTGTGCACCGCGAATCCGTAGCGATCGTGCTCGGCGTCGAGCGCGGTCATGATGCGGTCCCGGGTCACCTTGGCCAGCACCGACGCCGCCGCGATGCAGGCCGCCACCCGGTCGCCCTTCGGCACCGCGAGGGCCGGGCTCCCGAAGCCGCGGACCGGGAAGCCGTCGGTCAGGACGTAGCCGGGCGTGACCGCGGTCAGCGCGGCCACCGCGCGACGCATGCCCTCGATGTTGGCGACGTGCACCCCGCGGCGGTCGACCTCCGCCGCCGGGATCACGACGACGGCGTGGTCCAGCGCCCGGGCCCGGGCCCGGGCCCGGATGCGGTCGTACCAGTGGTCACGGGCGGCCGGGGTCAGCAGCTTCGAGTCGGTCAGCCCGTCGAGGGCCTTCGCGTCCGCGGGCCGCAGCACCGCCGAGGCGACGACCAGCGGTCCGGCGCTGGCACCGCGACCGGCCTCGTCGACGCCGGCGACCGGGCCGAGCCCGTGGCGTTGCAGGACCGTCTGCAGGGTCCAGGTGCCGCCGTCGCGGACGACGGCACGCGGCGGACGCAGACCGTCGGGCAGGACCCGTACGGGGCGTCGGCGGGCACGCGGCCGTCCGGCGGGACGGGCGCGGGTGGGCGGAACCGGCACGGTGCTCCCGGTCAGGTTCTCCGGCGCCACCCGTGCGGGGGGCGCGTCGCGGGCAGGAACCGCTCGGCCTCGGCGCGGGCGAGCAGGGCCCGTCGGCGGCCGGCCGCGAGCGGCAGTGTCCCCATGATGCCCAGTGCCAGCGGCAGCCCGTCGGGCAGCCCCGGGAGCCCGGCCGCGTCGGCCGTGGTCTGCGGATCGACCGCACTGACCCAGCCGAACCGGTCGAAGGGCAGCACGATCAGCCGGACCTTGCCGATGATGTTGGCCTCGGGGATGGGGCCGTGCCCCGCCGCCCGGGAGTCCGCGGAGTTGTTCCGCGAGTCGCCCATCATCCAGTACTGGCCCTCGGGGACGGTGATCGGCCCGAACGGGATCTGCCGGGCCGGCCCCGCCTCGGGCAGGTAGTAGATGTAGGGCTCCGTCAGCGGCTGCCCGTCGACGACGACCTGGTTGAGCGCGTCGCAGCAGGAGACGGTCTGACCCCCCACGGCGATGACCCGCTTGACGAAGTCCTTCTCGTCCGGCGGGGCGATCCCGACCAGCGAGCCGAGCGTCTGCATGCCCTTGACCAGCGGGTTCTCGCTGCCCTCACCGCTGTAGGTCTCGCTGGCCCAGCCGTCGGTGCCGCGGAACACCACGATGTCGCCCGGGCTGATGTCGGTGAAGTTGTAGGTGACCTTGTCGACGAGCACCCGGTCGTTGTTGCAGCCGGTGCAGCCGTGCAGCGTCGTCTCCATCGAACCCGACGGGATGACGTAGACCTTCGCGAGGAAGGTCTGGATGAGGACCGTCAGCAGGATGGCGACCCCGGCCAGGAGCAGGATCTCCTTCCAGAACGCCGTCTTGGGCTTCTCCTCGCCCGCGGCGGCCGCGGCGGAACCGCGCCCGGTGAGCGCGGCGATCCGGCCGCCGATGCCGACGGGGCGGTTGCGGCGTGCCGCGCGGCCACCGGTCGCGCGCTCCGGCTCGTCCGTCCCGTCCTCCGGCTCGGCCGGGATCTCGGCGGGGTTCTCGTCGGGGTCCTCGGACGGTTCCGGCAACGCGGCCGCCGGACGGCGGCGTCGGGGGGGCCGCGGCGGCGCATCGGAGCCGGGGTGCGGGACCGCGGCGGTCTCGGGGTCGGCGCCGGGGTCGGCACCGGGGTCGATGTCGTCGCCGGCCGGGGCCGCGGCGGCGCGGGTACGCCGCGGGTCGGCGTCGGTCGGCACCCGGCGGCGCGTGGTCGCGTCGGCGTCCGGCGGGACGGGGCGACGTGGGGTCGGGGCGCCGTCGACCGGCGGAGGGACGGGACGGCGCGACGGCGGGACGGCGCCGTCGGCGACCGGCCCGGCGGGGCGGCGACCGGGGCGCGGAGCGGACCGTTCGGGACCGCTGAACGCACCGGTGCCGTCCGGCTGACCGGGGGCGGCCCCGTCGGGGCGCTGGTCCGGGTGGGCACCGTTGGTGTACTCGCCGGACGGGCCGCGCAGCGGCGGACGGCCGGCCCCACGACCACGCGGGTCGGGGCGGCCGTACCCGTCGGGCGCGTGGCCCTCGGGGGAACGGCCCTCCGGCCGGCCGTTGCGACGAGGCGCCTCGGGGCCGCGGACGGGTGGGGCGACGTTCGGATCGAACGCGGCAGCACGGCTCGGGTCGAACCCCGCGGCACGGTTCGGATCCTGCCCGGCAGCGCTGTTCGGGCTGTACCCGGCGGCGCGACGACCGGGCCCGCCGTCGGGGAGGGGCTGGTCGGGGGCCGGGCGGATGCCGTGGCGGCCGGCGCCCTCGGAGCGTGCGGCCGGTGGTGCCGGGTACCGGGGGTCCGGGGCGTGCTCCGGGCGGCTGCCGGGCGGTGGCCACGACCTGCCGTTCGGTGCGGCGCCGGCCTCGGGGCCGTCGGGCCGGTTCAGCCGGGCCGCGTAGCGGGCCTGCAGCGTGTCCGGGCCCTCGGTGGCCGGGGCGGGCCGGTCCCCGGGGGCCGGGGCGGCCGCGTCGACGCCGTGCCGACCGGAGCGCCCGGCGGCGAGCTCGTCGAACCCGTTGCGGTAGCGACGTCCACGGGGGCCTGCGCCGTCGGCGCCGTCCTCCGGGCCCGTGTGCCGGGTACGGACCCCGCGCGGTGCGCCCTCGGGCTCACCGTCCGCGGAGCCGTCCCGGACGGGCACCCCGTGCTGCACCGCGGTACCGAGCAGCCACTGCTGCTCGTCACCACCCGGTTCGCCACCGGTCTGCGGCGGGTCCTCGGGGGCCCGCCGCCGACCGGGGCGCTCGGGGACATCGCTGCCGCGATACCGCCGGGGGCGGGCCCGGCGGTCGTCGGGGAGCTCGGGGAAGGCCACGCTTCGAGATTACGTCACCGGTCCGTCACGACTGGGTGACGGTCAGGACGCGGTGGTCTCCCGGCGCTCCTTGATCTTCGCGGCCTTGCCGCGGAGGTCGCGGAGGTAGTACAGCTTCGCCCGGCGGACGTCACCGCGGGTGGCGACCTCGATCTTCTCGATGTTCGGCGTGTGCACCGGGAAGGTGCGCTCGACGCCGACGCCGAACGAGATCTTGCGCACGGTGAAGGTCTCGCGGGCACCCGAGCCGTGGCGACGGATGACGACGCCCTGGAAGATCTGGGTACGGGTGCGGTTGCCCTCGATGACCTTCACGTGCACCTTGAGGGTGTCCCCGGGGCGGAAGTTCGGGATGTCGGAGCGCAGGGTCTCCGCGTCCAGTGCGTCCAGTGCGTCCAGGGTGTTCATGTCGACGGTCCGTCCTCGTGTGTCGTTCGTGCGGGTCGTGCGGTGCCGGTCCCGGGTCGATCCGGGATCGCGCCCGGGCCACGGGGCGGTCGTGCCGTACTGGCGACGACGCTCCTCACGTGGCGGGCTCGGTACGGCCGGCACCACCGGCAGGACCGGGGGCACACGTGACCGTCACCGGGCGCCACACGCGGCGCTGGCAACCCGTCCATAGTGCCAGACGGGCAGATCGCCCCGGACACCCGGTGGTCCGGGGCCTCCGGGAACGGCTCCGCAGGGCCGGTCCTACCGGACGGACCGGGCACCGCCGGTCGCCGGTGGGGGCCCGCCGGGCGACGGCCGGACGGTCCCCACACGGCCCGAGGCCGACCCCGCGGCGCCGCGCCGGGGACGCGGCCGGCGGGAACGCTCAGCCGGTGGGGCCGTCGGCGTCGTCGTCGGGGCGCCCGGCGGCGAGCACCGCGCGGTCGGCGGCGTCCAGGGCGTCCGGTCCGAGCGCGTCGAGCAGGTCGGGGCGCCGGTCCCGGGTCCGTTCCAGGGCCCGGTCGCGGCGCCAGCGGGCGATCGCGGCGTGGTTCCCGCCGCGGAGCACCTCCGGCACGGCCAGCCCCCGCCACACCTCGGGACGGGTGTAGGACGGGCCCTCGAGCAACCCGTCGGAGAAGGAGTCCTCGGCGGCCGAGCGCGGGTTGCCCAGCACACCGGGCAGCAGCCGGGCGACGGCCTCGACCATCACGAGCACCGCGACCTCCCCGCCGACGAGCACGTAGTCCCCGATCGAGACCTCGTCGACGGTGATGCCGCGGGCCCGGGCGTCGAGCAGCACGCGCTCGTCGATGCCCTCGTAGCGGCCGCAGGCGAACACCAGACGCTGCTCGGCGGCCCAGGCGTGCGCGGTGGCCTGGGTGAACGGCCGCCCGGCCGGGGTGGGGACGACCAGCCGGGCGGGCAGGTCCGGGGTGGCCAGCACGTCGTCGAGGGCCTCGCCCCACACCTGGGGGCGCATGACCATGCCCGGCCCGCCGCCGTACGGGGAGTCGTCGACGGCCTGGTGCACGTCGTGGGTCCAGTCCCGCAGGTCGTGCACGGCGACGTCCAGCAGCCCGCGGTCGATCGCCCGCCCCAGCAGTGCCTCGCGCAACGGTTGCAGGTAGGACGGGAAGATGGTCACGACGTCGATCCGCACGGCGCGGATCGTCGCAGGCGCCCGTCCCCCCGCCCCGAAGGAGGTCGCGCATGTCGGAATCCTGGACCGAGCCGCTCTGGTCGACGGCGGCGCAGTGGAGCCTGCTGCCGCCGGTGCTGCTCGCCCTGCTGCTGACGACGGCGATCGGTCTGGAACGCGAGGCCGGGGCGAAGAGCGCCGGACTGCGCACGCACGTGCTGGTCGGCGTCGGCGCGGCGGTGTTCATGGTCATCTCGAAGTACGGCTTCGCCGACCTGCTCACGACCGAGCACGTCGCCCTGGACCCGTCCCGGATCGCGGCGCAGATCGTGTCCGGGATCGGGTTCATCGGCGCGGGGCTGATCTTCGTCCGGCAGGACGTGGTGCGCGGGCTCACCACCGCGGCCACGATCTGGCTGGCCGCCGCGGTCGGGACGGCGTGCGGCGCGGGCCTGGCCCCGCTGGCCGTCCTGGCGACGGCGGCGCACTTCCTGGTCACCCGCGGTCTGCAGCCGGTCGCGCGGGTGGTGCGGCGGCACCGTCGTCGCCCGCCGGTGCTGCGGATCCGCTACGACGACGGCCACGGCGTGCTGCGCCGGGTCCTGGAGCGCTGCACCGCGGCCGGCTTCTCGGTCGCCGGGGTGTCCGTGCACCGCGGCTCGTTCACCGACGACGGCGGTCGGGTCGCCGCGCTCACCCTGCGACTCGACGGCCGGGGCGACCTGAACGGACTGGCCGCGGCGCTGTCGGAGACCGACGGGGTGCGCTCGGCCCAGACCCGGGTCGACCCCACGGAGGACCCGGACGACCCGGACCGCGCCGACGACTGAGCGCCGACGCCCGGACGGGGGACTCTGCCAGGTGACTCAGCCGGCCCGGCGGGGCCGCCGCCGTTCCACGGCTTCCCGGGTGCCGTACAGCGTCATCCCGCACCGCTCGAGCACCTGCGAGGCCGCGGTGTCCGGGTGCAGCAGCCCGAGCAGGACGTGCTCGGTCCCGATGAACCGGTCGCCCAGCCGGACCGCCTCGCGCAGTGCCAGCTCGAGCGCCTTCTTCGAGGACTTCTCGAACGGGATGTGCCCGGCCCGCCACCGCCCGCGCCGCGGTCGGTCGAGTGCGCCGGGGCCGAAGCCCGCCTCCACCGCGTTCCGGACGGCGTCGAGGTCGATGCCCAGGGTGGCGAGGGCGTCGGCGTCGCGAGCGGGCGCGCCGTCCACCCGGTCGAGATCCTCGGTGACGGTGCGGGCGTCGACCCCGGCCGCGGAGAGGATCTCCTCCCCCGGCGTACCGGGGCACCGCAGGACCCCGAGCAGCAGGTGCTCCGGCCCGATCCGCCCCGCGTGCCTCGTCCGCGCGATCTCCTGGGCCAGGACGACGACCCTGCGGGCCTCGTCGGTGAACCGTTCGAACATGTGCGTCTCCCCCTCTACAGGCCGAGCCGGCGGTACTTCTTGTGCACCGCCTGCCGGCTGATCCGCAGCGCGTCGGCGATCTGCTGCCAGGTCCATCCCCGGTCACGGGCGTTGGTGACCTGCAGCTCCTCCAGGGACTCCTGCAGCTCGCGCAGGGCCACCACCGCCCGCAGCCCCACGGCCGGGTCCGTGCTGGACGCCGCCGCGGCCACCGTCGTCGCATCACTCATGGTGTCAATGTAGGTTGACACCCGGTCGCTGTCAACCTGAGTTGACACCGGCGCCGCAGGAACGGCCCGGCACCACGGGAGGGTGCCGGACCGCGATCAGTCCTGGGGGTCGAGCAGCCCGTCGGGCGGGTCGAGGACCACGCGTCCCCCCGCCAGGTCGACGGTGGGCACGATCGCCTCGACGAACGGGACGAGCGCCTCGTGTCCGGCGGGCCGGGTGACGACCAGCAGGGACCCGCCGGGCCCGTGCACGACGTCGGAGACGGTGCCCGCCGTGGTCCCGTCCGCCAGCTCGGCCCGCAGGCCGGTCAGCTGGTGGACGTGGAACTCCTCCGGGTCCTCCGGCTCGGCAAGCGCGGAGGTCGGCAGCCTGAGCTGGACCCCGCGCAGGGCCTCGGCGGCGTCGCGGTCGGCGACGCCCTCGAAGAGAACGAGCCAGCGACCCGAGTGGGCACGCGCACCGGTGACGGTGAGCGGCCCGGGGCCCGCGCCGCGGGTCCGGTGGCCCTGCAGGACGGCACCGGGCGCGAAGCGCGTGCGCGGGTCGTCGGTGCGGGGCTCGACGACGACCTCACCCCGCAGACCGTGCACACGCACGACGACGCCGACCAGGACCTGGCCGGCGTCGTCGGGTGCGGAACTCGTCACCGGTCGGTGTCGACGACGTCGACGCGCACGCCGCGACCGCCCACACCACCGATGACGTTGCGCAGGGCGGTGGCGGTGCGGCCACCCCGGCCGATCACCTTCCCGAGGTCGTCGGGGTGTACCCGGACCTCGAGGATCCGACCGCGACGCCCGGTGACCAGGTCCACCCGGACGTCGTCGGGGTGGTCGACGATGCCGCGCACGAGGTGCTCGAGCGCGTCCGCCATGAGAGTCACGACTGAGTCGACTCGGTGGCCGGCGCGGCCGCGTCCTTGGTCGCGTCGGCGACGTCGTCGCTCTTCGTCGCGGCCTCGGCCGGGGCGGCGTCAGCGGTCTTGCCGGCGCGGTCGCCACCCTTCTTCTTCGGGGTGGTCGCCGCGGTGGTCGGCTCCTCGTTCGCCGCAGCCAGCGCCTCGTTGAAGCGGGCCAGCTTGTCGACCTTCTCGGCCTGCGGCTTCAGGGTGCCCTCGGTGCCCGGCAGGCCCTTGAACTTCTGCCAGTCGCCGGTGATCTCGAGCAGGTTCTGCACCGACTCGGTCGGCTGCGCGCCGACGCCCAGCCAGTACTGCGCACGGTCCGAGTCGATCTCGATCAGGCTCGGCTCGTTCTTCGGGTGGTACTTGCCGATCGTCTCGATGGCCCGGCCGTTGCGGCGCGTACGGGAGTCCGCGACGACGACGCGGTAGTACGGCTGACGGATCTTGCCCAGACGCATCAGCTTGATCTTGACGGCCACGCTGTGGTGCTCCTCGCGAATGTCGATTCGTGCTGCGATGAGTCAGCCTGCCTCGCGTGGGGTTACGGGCTCGCTCACTCGTAGGTGTCGGCCGTGGCAGGTAGAGGGCCGGCCACGGACCCGATCGGCCATTCTGCCAGACGTCGTTCAGACCGCGGGAAAGGCCCCGACCAGCATGAGGGCCAGGGCCAGCCCGGGCAGGAAGTTGTTGACCGCGTGCGCCACGATCCCGGCGGTGACGCGGCCGGTCAGCAGCCGTGCGATCCCCAGCGGCAGCGCGACGACGAACAGCAGCGGCGCACGCAGGAACTCCAGGTGGGCCAGGGCGAACACCGCCGTGGTCAGCACGAACACGACCCAGCGGTTGCCGATCCAGTGGGCGACGGCGTTCCACAGCAGGCCGCGGTAGACGATCTCCTCGCAGACCGGCGCGACCACGACGACGCCGACCATCACGGCCAGCGCGACCGGCCACGTCGTGCGGATGCCCTCGAAGGCGACGTTGACCGAGGTCGTGAGGTCCGGGCCGACCAGGTAGAGGTAGGCCAGCGCGGCGGGGATCGTCACGAACAGCCCGGCGACGCCGATCAGCAGCCCGATGCCGACGTCCTCCCAGCGGAACTGCAGGCCCAGGTCGGCGACGGGGCCGCTGCCGAACACCCGGGTCCAGACGACGCAGGTGAGCGCGGCCAGGATCGTCGGGACGACGATCGCGAGCAGGACCTCCTGTGCCGAGTCGACCTCCCCCAGGCCCACGGCCAGCAGGAACGACGAGCCCAGGAACACGATCTCGACCACGAGGAACGCGAGCAGCCCGCGGAACGGACGCGGCGGGGGCGGGGACGGCTCGATCCCGAACAGCCCGCGCCGCGGCGGCGGCCCGTACGGCGCGCCCGGGCCGTGCTGCCCGGGTCCACCCGGGCCCCAGGGCGCCGGCCCACCCGCGCCGTAGGGCGTCGAACCCCCCGCGCCGTACGAGCCGGGCCCGCCTGCGCCGTACGGCCCGGACCCGCCCGGCCACCCGGTGGGCGGTGGTCCGGCGGGCGACGACGATCCGGCGGGCGACGATCCGGTGGGCGACGGTGCCGCGGCCCCGGACGGGCTGGAGCCGTCCGGGTCGTCGGCGGAGGCTCCGCGTGGTCCCCGCGGCGAACCGGGCGAACTGCTCATGCCCCCGTTGATACCCGACGTCCGCGGACCAGGACCACCGACGGGGCCCGCAGCACGCCGAGATCCCCCCGCGGGTCGCGGTCGTACACGACCAGGTCGGCCGGCGCACCGGGCGCCGGACCGGCCGGGCGGCCCAGCCAGGACCGCGCCGCCCAGCTCGCCGCCCCGATCGGGTCCGGGTGCCCGGCGCGGGCGAGCTCGGCGATCTCGTCGGCGATCCGGCCGTGCCGGATGCCGCCGCCGGCGTCGGTGCCCGCGTAGACCGGGACCCCGGCCTCGATCGCGCGTCCGACCGTCTCCCAGGCGTGGGCGTGCAGGTCACGCATGTGGCCGGCATAGCGGGGATACTTCGTCGCCTTCTCGGCGATGCCGGGGAAGGTCTCGACGTTGATCAGTGTCGGCACCAGGGCGGTGCCGCGGGCGGCCATCTCGTCGATGAGCTCGTCGGAGAGCCCGGTGCCGTGCTCGATGCAGTCGATCCCGGCCCGGATCAGCCCGGGCAGCGCCGCGGTGCCGAAGACGTGCGCGGTGACGCGGGCGCCGACCTCGTGCGCCGCGGTGATCGCCTCGGCCAGTACCTCGTCCGGCCAGAGCGGGGCGAGGTCGGCGTCGTCGGGGCCCGCCGAACGGTCGATCCAGTCCCCCACGAGCTTCACCCAGCCGTCGCCGCGGGCCGCCTGGGTCCGGACCTCGTCGACCAGCAGACGCGGGTCGTCGAGCTCGGTGGCGAGGCCGGGGATGTAGCGCTTGGGTCGGGCGACGTGCCGCCCGGCGCGGATGATCTCGGGCAGGTCGTCGCGGGCCTGCAGCGGCGAGGTGTCGACCGGGGACCCGCAGTCGCGCAGCAGCAGGGTGCCCGCGTCGCGGTCGGTGCGCGCCTGGGCCGCGCACTCCTCCAGGTCGGTGACCGGGCCGTTCGGACCGAGCCCGACGTGGCAGTGCGCGTCGACCAGACCGGGCACGATCCAGCCGTCGGTGACCAGGTCCTGGGCGCCGGGCAGCGGCTCCGGGCTGATCCGCCCGGAGCCGTCGACGTACAGGTCGGTGCCCGCGGCACCGTCGGGGCCCAGCAGCGTCCCGCGGAGCCGCCACCCGACGGCCGGGAGATCGGTCATGGGTGGCGACCCTAGCTACTTCTTCTTGCCGAAGTTCAGCTTCGACGGGTCGAACCCGGGCGGCAGCTGGTCGAGGTTGCCCAGCCCGGGCGGGAGCTGCTGGAGGCTCGGCGGGAGGTTCGACAGGTCCGGCGCGCCGGCGGCGGCGCGGTTCGCGGGGTTGCCGCTGCGCCGGCCCTTCTTCGCCTGCCGGGCCTTGCGCGGGTTCTTCGGGACCTTCTTGGTCGCGCTGCGCCCGCCACCGCCGAAACCGAACTGGCCGGCCATCTGCTTCATCATCTTGCGGGCCTCGAAGAAGCGGTTGACCAGGTCGTTCACGTCGGAGACGGAGACGCCGGACCCGTTCGCGATGCGCTGGCGGCGCGACGCGTTGATGATCTTGGGGTCCGCCCGCTCGGCGGGGGTCATGCCGCGGATGATGGCCTGCAGGCGGTCGATCTGACGGTCGTCGACCTGCTCCAGCGCGGCCTTCGCCTGCCCGGAGTTCATCCCCGGGAGCATGTTCAGGATGTTGCCGATCGGCCCCATCTTGCGCAGCTGCAGCATCTGCTGGAGGAAGTCCTCCAGGGACAGCTCGCCGGAGCTGATCTTCGCGGCGGCGGCCGCGGACTGCTCGGCGTCGAAGACCTGCTCGGCCTGCTCGATGAGGGTGAGCAGGTCACCCATCCCGAGGATGCGCGAGGACATCCGGTCGGGGTGGAAGACGTCGAAGTCCTCGAGCTTCTCGCCGTTGGAGGCGAAGAGGATCGGCTGACCGGTGACCTCGCGGACGCTCAGCGCGGCACCACCGCGGGCGTCGCCGTCGAGCTTGGTCAGCACGACACCGGTGAAGCCGACGCCGTCGCGGAACGCCTCGGCCGTGGCCACGGCGTCCTGACCGATCATCGCGTCGACGACGAACAGGACCTCGTCGGGCTGCACCGCGTCCCGGATGTCGGACGCCTGGCGCATCAGCTCCTCGTCGACGCCGAGGCGGCCCGCCGTGTCGACGATGACCACGTCGTACTGCTTGTCGCGGGCGTGGGCGATGCCGTCGCGGGCGACGCCGACCGGGTCGCCGGGGCCCTCGGGGAGCTCACCGGACCCGGTGGCACCGGGGTGCGGTGCATAGGTCGGGACGCCGGCGCGCTCACCGACGATCTGCAGCTGGTTCACCGCGTTGGGACGCTGCAGGTCGCACGCCACGAGCAGCGGGGTGTGGCCCTGGCCCCGGAGCCAGCGGGCGAGCTTGCCGGCCAGGGTCGTCTTTCCGGCGCCCTGCAGACCGGCCAGCATGATGACCGTCGGCGGTTCCTTCGCCAGGTTCAGCCGCCGCGTCTCGCCGCCGAGGATCGCGACGAGCTCCTCGTTGACGATCTTGACGACCTGCTGGGCCGGGTTCAGGGCCTGGGAGACCTCCGTCCCCTTGGCCCGCTCCTTGATCCGCGCGATGAAACCGCGGACCACCGGCAGGGCGACGTCCGCCTCCAGCAGCGCGATCCGGATCTCGCGCGCGGTGGCGTCGATGTCGGCGTCGGAGAGCCGGCCCTTGCCGCGCAGGTCGCGCAGCGTGGATCCGAGCCGCTCGGAGAGGGAGTCGAACACCCTTACCAGCCTACTTGGCCAGTGCCAGTCCCCCACGGGCACCGGAGCGATCGGTGCGGCGGACCGAGGACCAGCCGGTCTCGGTGCCCGCCCGCAGCGCGTCGACGGTGTCGCGGGCGCGCCGCGCATGCGTCGCGAACGGGCGCGAGCGGACCACCCGTCCACGGGCGTGCTGGCCGTCGAGTGCCTGGTCGGGGGTGGTGTCGAGCCACAGCAGGTGCGGTGCGCGGCGGCCGAGCCTGGCCAGTGCCCGCACCGCGGCCCGTACCCGCGGCGAGGTCGCGGGCAGGTGGACGACGACGGTGCCCGCGGGCCCGAGCACCGCGGTGACCACCGACGCGCGGTGGGTCAGGTGGGTCAGCCACCGGTACGCCGGATACGGCGTCGCGGCCGGGAGCAGCCGCGCCAGCGTGGCCCGGGTGGCCCCCGAGTCGAGGACCCGGGTGTCCGCCGGCGCGTCGAGCCCGGCGAGCAGGGTGGACTTGCCCGCTCCCGGCAGGCCCGCGACCAGCAGCAGCGAACGCCCCGGCAGCACGACGACCAGCGGCGCCGCCGGATCGTCGTCGGACGGGGCCCCGGCCGCCGGGCCGACGCGCGGCTCCGCGCCGGGGCCGCCGGGCGGACCGGGGTCGGGGGGGCGGTGCTCGGTGTCGCGGGTCGGCAGGACGGCGCCGGTCGGCACGGCACGGGCGGTGGTCATGTGTGGTGAAACGGCCCGGTCGCCCGAATCGTTCCGTTCACACCGCGCCGCGCCGTGCTGCGTCACGTGGCGGTTCGGGCCTCGCCCTGCCCGGCGGCGACCGTGAGGACCGCGGACTCGATGGCGGCGCGGGCCGCCCTGTCCGGGGACCCGCCGATGCCGAAGGAGTCGACGACCGAGGCGCCGAGCGTCTCGACCCGGGCCCAGACGAGGTCCACCCCGGCCCGTTCGAGCGCGGCGGTGACGTGGTGGAGCAGCCCGATGCGGTCGGTGCCACGCAGCTCCAGCACGACCGCCCCGGTGGCCTCGTCGTCGAACCACAGCACCCGGGGCGGGGCGATCCGTTCCACCTCCGGCGTCGACGGCGCGTAGTCGCGTTCCTTGCGCGCCAGCGCCTGCGCCAGGTCCAGGGATCCGGCACGCACCCGCACCAGGTCCGACCGGACCAGCGCCGGGTCGGGCAGGCCACCGAACCGCGGGGTCACCGCGAACGTCTCGACCGTCACCCCGTCGGACACGGTCACGTCGGCGGTGTGCACCTGCAGCGAGTGCAGGGCGAGCACCCCGGCGACGGCCGAGAGCACCCCCCGCCCGTCGGGCAGCGCGACGGTGACCGAGGAGACGTCGCCGTCGCCGGTGAAGCGGACCTGCGGTCCCCCCTCTGCCACCGCCTCGACCATCTCGTGGTGGGCCGGATCCGGTGGACCGGGCTCGACGAACGGACGGCCGTCGAGCGCGGACAGGCAGCGCCCGGCCAGCCCGTGGATCAGGGTCCGCCGCCACGGGGTCCAGACGCCGGGCCCGGTGCCCAGCGAGTCCGCCTCGGCCAGGGCGTCGAGCAGCTCGACGAGCAGCGCCACGTCGGTGTCGCCCCGGCCGCCGGGGGCGACCGCCTCGCGCAGCGTGTCCAGCACCCGCGACACCGTCGCCGGGTCCTCCGGGTCGCGCCGGGTCGCGGTGTGCGGCAGCAGCAGGTGGTGGCGCACCATCGCCGCGAGCAGCACGAGGTCGCCCTCGCGCAGACCGAGCCGTTCGCCGATCTGGCCGACCAGCGACTCCCCCACCACCGAGTGGTCGCCGCCCCGGCCCTTGCCGATGTCGTGCAGGAGCGCCCCGACCAGCAACAGGTCCGGACGCGCCACCCGGGTGGTGAGCCGGGCGGCCTCGGCGCAGACCTCGACGAGATGACGGTCGACCGTCCAGACGTGCGTGCGGTCCCGCGGCGGCAGGTCACGGACCGCGCCCCACTCGGGGAACAGCCGTCCCCACAGCCCGGTGCGGTCCAGCGACTCGATCACCTCGACGGCCGCCTTGCCGGTCCCGAGCAGGGCGAGCAGCTCGGCCAGCGCGGTCCGCGGCCACGGCGCGCGCAGCTCCGGGGCGGTGTCGGCGAGCCGGGACAGGGTGCCCGCCGAGATCGGCAGCCCGGTGCGGGCGGCGGTGGCGGCGACCCGCAGGACCAGGGCCGGGTCCTTCGTCGCCGACGCGTCGCGGGCGAGCCCGACCTCCCCCGCGTGCTCGACGACGCCGGAGTCCAGCGGCCGGCGCACCGGCGCGCGGCGGAGCGCGGCGAGTCCCCGGCGGGGCAGCGCGTTGCGGGCCTGGCGCAGCCCGACCTCGGTCGCGAAGGCGACCGCGCGGGCCGCCCCGGACAGGGCGCGGGCCAGGTCGAAACGGTCACCCACGTCGAGGGTCGCGGCGATCTCGTCGGCCTCCTGGGCCCGCAGGACGTCGCGGGCCCGCCCGGACAGCCGGTGCAGCTCGGTGCGCACGTCCAGCAGCAGCGACCGGGCGGCGACGACGTCGGCCCCCGGCCGGTCGACGAGCTGGGCGGTGGCCAGGGCGTCGAGCAGCTGCACGTCCCGCAGGCCGCCGTGGCCGTTCTTCAGGTCCGGCTCGACGCGGTGGGCGACGTCGCCGTTGCGCTGCCAGCGGTCGGTGGTGGTGTCGACGATCTCGTCGAAGCGGCTGCGCATCCCGGCCCGCCAGGCCGTGCGGACGGCGTCGCGGACCTTGCCGGTGAGCGCCGCGTCCCCGGCGACGTGCCGCAGCTCCAGCAGCCCGAAGGCCGCCCGCAGGTCGGTCGCCGCGACCTGGACGGCCTGGCCGGGCGTGCGCACCGAGTGGTCGAGGCCGATCCCGGCGTCCCAGAGCGGGTACCAGAGCTTCTCGGCGAGCGTGTCGACGTCGGTCCGGCCGTCGTGCAGGAGCACGAGGTCGAGGTCGGACCAGGGGCAGAGCTCGCGCCGACCGAGCGCGCCGACGGCCGCCAGCGCCGTCCCGCTCCCCTCACCGCCGACCCCGAGTGCGGCGCACCGGGAGGAGAGCCAGAAGTCGTGCAGGTCGACCAGCGCGGCCCGTAACGCCTCCGGGCCGTGGTGGTGCCGGCCGTTGGATTCCAGGAGGACCGCTTTCGCCTTGACCAGGTCCGCCGCTTCGCCCGACCCCAGGACCGTCATCGCCCTGCGCCACCCGCTTCCTGTTCGTTCGAGTAGTCGACCGCATACATGTCGTGATGTCCGATTCGAGCCCGGACGGCGGACGGCCCGCCGCACTCCGGGGAGGGAGCGCGACGGGCCGTCGCGAGGAGTTCGTCGATCAGATGGCGTCGGCGCCGCGTTCTCCGGTGCGGACGCGGACCACGGTCTCGACCGGGGTCACCCAGACCTTGCCGTCACCGATCTTGCCGGTGCGGGCGGCCTCGACGACCGCGTCGACGACCTTGTCCTGCAGCGTGTCGTCGACCACGACCTCGACGCGGACCTTCGGCACGAAGTCGACCGAGTACTCCGCGCCCCGGTAGACCTCGGTGTGGCCCTTCTGGCGGCCGTAGCCCTGGACCTCGCTGATGGTCAGACCGAGGACACCGATCTGCTCCAGGGCGCCCTTGACGTCCTCGAGGACGAACGGCTTGACGATGGCGGTCACGAGCTTCACGGATCAGACCTCCTGCTTCGCGGCGGGGGTGGCCTTCGCCTCGGTGGCGGGCTTCGGCGAGGAGCCGATACCGCTGCCGCCGCGCAGGCCGGAGAACTCGTAGCCGGTCTCGGCGTGCTCCGCCTCGTCGATACCGGCCTGCTCGGCCTCGTCCTCGACGCGCAGACCGAGGGTGGCCTTGACGATGAGCGCGATGATCGCGGTCACGATGCCGCAGTAGACCAGCGTGGCGAGCGCGGCCACGGCCTGGCGCCAGAGCTGGTCGACGCCGCCGCCGTAGAACAGGCCGTTGGTCTCGTCGGGGGCGATGTCGGTGGCGAAGAAGCCGATGGCCAGGGTACCCCAGAGGCCGGCGACGAGGTGGACGCCGACGACGTCGAACGAGTCGTCGTAGCCCAGCTTGTACTTCCAGCCGACCGCGTAGGCCGACAGCGCACCGGCGAGCACACCGATGGCGAGCGCACCCAGCGGCGAGACCGAGGCACAGGCCGGGGTGATCGCGACCAGACCCGCGACGATGCCGGAGGCGGCACCGAGCGAGGTGGCCTTGCCGTAGCGGATCTTCTCGATCAGCAGCCAGCCCAGGATGGCGGCGGCGGTCGCGGCGATGGTGTTGGTGAAGGCGTAGGCGGCGGCCCAGTCGGCAGCACCGGAGGAACCGGCGTTGAAGCCGAACCAGCCGAACCAGAGCAGACCGGCACCGAGCATGACCATGGTCAGGTTGTGCGGGCGCATGGCCTCACGCGGCCAGCCGCGGCGCTTGCCCAGGATGATGCAGAGGACCAGCGCTGCCATACCGGCGTTGATGTGGACGGCGGTGCCACCGGCGAAGTCGAGCGCGCCCAGCGAGGTGGCGATCCAGCCCTGCTCCAGGTCGAAGACCCAGTGCGCGATCGGGAAGTACACCAGGACGGCCCACAGGCCGGAGAAGAGCATCCACGCGCCGAACTTCATGCGGTCGGCGGCGGCACCGGCGATCAGCGCGACCGTCAGGATCGCGAACATCGCCTGGAAGCTGACGAAGGCCAGCTGCGGCAGCGTCTCGGTGGCCTGGTCGTTCGCCAGGATCGAGGTGAGGCCGAAGTAGGCGAACGGGTCGCCCAGCAGACCGGCGCCGAGGTCCGGGCCGAAGGTCATCGAGTAGCCGAACAGGATCCAGAGAACACCGACGAGGCCCAGCGAGCTGAAGCACATCATCATCATGTTCAGCACGCTCTTGGACCGGGCCTGGCCGCCGTAGAACAGCGCGACCCCCGGTGTCATGAGCAGTACGAGCGCGGCGCTCGCCAGAATCCAGGCGGTATCGCCGCCGCTGAGGGCCTCTGCAGGCACTGTTCCTCCCATGTCCGTCCATCTGACTGACTGGGGAGGAAGAATGATGATCGCGTGTTTCGCATTCGACGCCTGTCCGTTTCGTACCGGTTAACAGGGCGCCGAGCAAGATGACGGTTGCGTTACTCAACAGGATCCGGAGGACCGAAGGTCATCCGAATGGTCCGGTTCGTGACGTGGCGCACGGCGCGGGCCGTACGGACGGGACGGCCCGCGCCACGACCTCAGTCGAGCAGCGCCTCGACGAACGCGGCGGGCTCGAACGGGGCCAGGTCGTCGGGGCCCTCACCGAGCCCGACGAGCTTGACCGGCACGCCCAGCTCGCGCTGGACGCGGAACACGATGCCGCCCTTGGCCGTGCCGTCGAGCTTGGTGAGCACCACCCCGGTGACGTCGACGACCTCGCCGAACACCCGGGCCTGGGTCAGCCCGTTCTGACCGGTGGTGGCGTCGAGGACGAGCAGGACCTCGTCGACCCGGGCCTGCTTCTCGACGACGCGCTTGACCTTGCCGAGCTCGTCCATCAGCCCGGTCTTGGTGTGCAGCCGGCCCGCGGTGTCGAGCAGGACGGCGTCGACGCCGTCGTCGGTGCCGCGCGTGACGGCGTCGAAGGCGACCGAGGCCGGGTCGGCGCCCTCGGGCCCGCGGACGACGCCCGCCCCGGAACGCTCGCCCCAGGTGACGAGCTGCTCGGCGGCGGCGGCCCGGAAGGTGTCGGCCGCGCCCAGGGTCACCCGGTGCCCCCCGGCGACCAGCACCCGGGCGAGCTTGCCGGTCGTGGTGGTCTTGCCGGTGCCGTTGACCCCGACGATCAGCAGCACCGCGGGGCGCCCGTCGTGCGGCAGGGCGTGGACGGAGCGGTCCTGGCCGGTGCCGAGGGCCTCGACGAGCACGTCACGCAGGGCGGCGCGGGCCTGCTCGGCGGTGCGGACACCACGGGTGGCGATCTGCTCGCGCAGCGCGTCGACGATCTCGGCGGTCGTCTCGGGCCCCAGGTCGGCCTGCAGCAGGGTGGCCTCGACGTCCTCCCACGACTCCTCGTCGAGGTCACCCGCGCCGAGCAGGCCCAGAAGGCTCTGGCCGAGCCCGGAGCGCGACCGGGACAGCCTGCCGCGCAGCCGGCCGATCCGGCCCTCCGCCGGGGCGATCTCCTCGGTGGGTGTGCCGGGAGCCTGCGGGTCCGTCGTCTCCGGGCGCGCGGCCGCTCCGGTGCGGTGGCCGTCCCGGAGGAGAAGGCGAACCCGCTCCCGGCCTGGTAGCCGCCGCCGGTGCGCGGTGGCTCGTCCGTACCGGTCCCGAGCTCGCGCTGCTGCTCGTCGGACCGCAGGCTGATGCGCCGTCGGCGGGCGATCACCAGCCCTGCGACGACGGCGATCAGCAACACCGCCACGACGATCGCGACGACGATCCAGAGGGTCTGCGTGGTCACGACGCCACCCTGCCACGCCCGGCCGAGGCAGCGCGCAGGACGGGCCGGTCAGCCGGTCAGGAGGCGGGTCGCAGCCGCTGGGAGATGACCTGGGTGATGCCGTCGCCACGCATGGAGACGCCGTAGAGGGCGTCGGCGACCTCCATCGTCGGCTTCTGGTGGGTGATGACGATGAGCTGGCTGGTCGTGCGCAGCTCCTCCATCAGCGAGATGAGCCGGCGCAGGTTGACGTCGTCGAGGGCCGCCTCGATCTCGTCGAGCACGTAGAACGGCGAGGGACGAGCGCGGAAGATCGCGACGAGCAGCGCCATCGCGGTGAGCGAGCGCTCCCCACCGGACAGCAGCGACAGCCGCTTGACCTTCTTGCCGGGCGGGCGGGCCTCGACCTCGATGCCGGTGGTGAGCATGTCGTCGGGGTCGGTGAGCACGAGCCGGCCGTCGCCGCCGGGGAACAGCGTCGCGAACACGGTCTCGAACTCGGCGGCGACGTCGTGGTAGGCGGTGGTGAAGACCTCGAGGATCTTGTCGTCGACCTCGCGGACGACGGTGAGCAGGTCACGCCGGGTGTTCTTGAGGTCCTCGAGCTGGGTGGACAGGAACTTGTAGCGCTCCTCCAGCGCCGCGAACTCCTCCAGCGCGAGCGGGTTGACCTTGCCCAGCAGCGACAGGTCCTTCTCGGCTCGCTTGAGGCGGCGTTCCTGGGTGGGCCGGTCGAACGGGACCGGCGGCGGCGCGGACACCTGCTCGCCGCGCTCGCGGGCGGCCTCGTACTCGGCGGTCTCCTCGGCCGACGGCGGCACCGGGACCTCGGGCCCGTACTCGGCGACGAGGTCGTCGACGCCGATGCCGTGGTCGCCGAGGATCTTCTCGGTCAGCTGCTCCAGCCGCATCCGGGTCTGCTGGCGCACCATCTCGTCGCGGTGGACGGTGTCGGTGAGCTTCTCCAGCAGCGCGGTCAGCTTCGTGGTGGTGTCGCGGGCCTCGGCGTGCGCACGCTCCCGTTCGGCGCGGGCGGCCTGGATCTCGTCGCGCTCCGCGGCCGCGGCGGCCAGCGAGCGTTCGATCCGCTCGGCGGCGACGTGCCCGGCGTCGACGACGAGCCGGGCGACCTCCGAGGCCCGCTCCCGTTCCGCGGCCGCGGCGGCGGCCCGGGACCGGGCGACGCGCTCGCCGTGCGCCTGGCGGCGCAGGGTCTCCGCGCGCCCGGCGATGGCGCGGGCCCGCTCCTCGGCCGTGCGCAGCGCGAGGCGGCACTCGACCTCCTCGGAGCGGACCTCCTCCACGCGCTCGGCGGCCTCGTCGCGCAGCTCGGTGTCGGGCTCGTCGTCGACCGGGGCGTCGGAGGCCAGGGACAGCTGGTGCTCGGCGGCCTCCAGCTCGATCAGCGAGTCCGACCGCCGCCGCTCCACGGCGTCGCGGCGCTCGCGCAGCCGCTGGGCCTCGGCGCGGGCCGAGGTGACGACCTGTTCGAGCCGCCCGAGCTGGGCGGCGGCGGCCGCGCGGCGACGGTCGGCGTCGGCGACCGCGGCGCGGGCCGCGGTCAGGTCGGTGCCGCGGGCGGCCTCCTCGGCGCGGGCGCCGTCGAGGGTGGGGCGCAGCGACTCCAGCTCGGCGTCGACGGCGTCGCGTGCGGCCAGCGCGTCGTCGACGGCGGCCTGCAGCTGCAGCGCGCCCTCCCCGGCGCCGGTGCCGCCGCGCGCGGCGTGTGCGGTGAGCAGGTCCCCCTCGGTCGTGACCGCGGTCAGCCCCGGCCGGGCCCCCACGGCGGTGGCCGCTGCGTCCAGACCGTCGACGACGACCACCCCGGCCAGCAGCTCCCCCAGCGCCGGGGCGAGCGCGGGCGGTGCGGTGACCAGCGCGGCCGCCCAGCGCCCGGCGGGCGGGTCGCCATCGGGGACCGGGACCGGCACCCGCCCGGCGGAGCGGTCGGCACCGGCGGGCCCGGCGCCGACGAGCAGCGCGGCCCAGCCGGAGTCACCCCGGCGCAGGGACCGCAGCGCGTCGGCCGCGGACACCACGGAGGCGACGGCGACGCCCTCGGCGAGCTCGCCCAGCGCCGCGGCGACCGCGGCCCGACCCGACGGCTCGACCTCGACGAGCTCGGCGACGGCGCCGAGCACGCCGTCGGCGCCGGAGTCCAGCAGGGCGCCGGTGCCGTCGCGGCGGACCAGACCGACCTGCAGGGCGTCGACCCGGGCCCGCCAGTGCGCGCGACGCTGCTCGGCGTCGCGTTCGGCGGCGACCAGCTCGGCGACCCGCTCGGCGGCGCTGCGGTGCGCGGCCTCGGCCTGCTCGACCCGCGTGGCCAGCGCGTCGGTGTCGGCCGCGTCCCCGGAGACGTCGAGGGACTCCCGCGCGGTCTCCAGCTCCGCCTCGGCCTCGGCGGTGCGGGCGCCCGCCTCGGCGAGCGCCTCGGACAGCCGCTCGATCTCCTCGGCGGTCGCGGCGACGCCGGAGCGCAGCGCATCGGCCTTCCCGGCGAGGGTGGCGATCCCGGCACGACGGTCGGCGATGGCGCGCACGGCGGCCAGGTGCTCGCGTTCGGCGGCGGCGAGGGTCCGCTCGCGCTCGGCCTTCTCGGTGACGACCTCGTCGAGCCGGCGCCGGGCCTCGGCGACAGCGGCCACCAGCTCCTCCTCCTGCTCGGCGATCGCGTCGGCCTCGGCCTCGGTCTCGTCCGGGTCCCGGCCGGGGGTGCGCCCGGCCTCGGCCGAGGAGGTGAGGTGGCGAACGCGTTCCTCGGCGAGGCGCACGGTGCCGCGCAGCCGCTCGGCCAGCGCGGAGAGCTGGTACCAGGTGTCCTGCGCGAGCTGCAGCCGCGGCGCGTCCGCGGCGAGCGCGGTCTCCAGCTCGTCCTGGCGCTCGCGGGCGACGTCGAGCTGCTCCTCGACCTCGGCGCGGCGACGCCGGGCCTGCTCCTGGGACGCCTCCTCGCGCTGGGTCTCCTCGGACAGGGTCACGTAGTCGTCGGCGGCCAGGCGGAGCCGCGCGTCGCGCAGCTCGGTCTGCACGGCCTGGGCGCGGCGGGCGATCTCGGCCTGCCGGCCCAGCGGCTTGAGCTGGCGGCGCAGCTCGGCGGTGAGGTCGGTGAGCCGGGTGAGGTTGGCCTGCATCGCGTCGAGCTTGCGGAGCGCCTTCTCCTTGCGCTTGCGGTGCTTGAGGACCCCGGCCGCCTCCTCGATGTAGGAGCGGCGGTCCTCCGGCTTGGACTGCAGCACCCCGTCGAGCTGGCCCTGTCCGACGATGACGTGCATCTCCCGGCCGATGCCGGAGTCGCTGAGCAGCTCCTGCACGTCGAGCAGCCGGGCGCGGGAACCGTTGATCTCGTACTCGCCGGCGCCGTCGCGGAACATCCGCCGGGTCACCGAGACCTCGGAGTAGTCGATCGGCAGGGCGCCGTCGGAGTTGTCGATGGTGAGGGTGACCTCGGCACGGCCCAGCGCCGCGCGGCCGGACGTGCCGGCGAAGATCACGTCCTCCATCTTGCCGCCGCGCAGCGCCTTGGCGCCCTGCTCGCCGAGCACCCAGCTGATCGCGTCGACGACGTTGGACTTGCCCGAGCCGTTCGGCCCGACGACGCAGGTGATCCCCGGTTCCAGGCGCAGCGTGGTGGCCGAGGCGAAGGACTTGAAGCCCTTCATCGTCAGCGTCTTCAGGTGCACGAGCGGGGATCTCCAGGTGCGCGGGGGCCCACAGGGTAGCGGGGGACCTCAGGCGGGCGGTGCCGAGGCGTTGACCAGCCAGCGGACCCCGAACCGGTCGGTGAGCTGGCCGAACTCGTCGCCCCACATCTGCTTCTCCATCGGGACGTCGACGACGCCGCCCTCGGCGAGCCCGGCGAAGAAGCCGCGCAGCTTCTCCGGCTCGTCGCCGGAGAGGCTGACCGAGATGCCCGAGGGTGCCCCGGTCGGGCGCTGCGGGTCACCGTCGGACGCCATCAGGGCGAACCCGTCGGGGGTGCCGAGGTAGGAGTGCATCACACCCTGCGGCGGCGGGACGGGGCCCTCGGCCCCCATGTCACCGAAGGTCATGACCTGCAGCTCGCCGCCCAGCACGGAGCGGTAGAACTCCATCGCCTCGCGCGCACGGCCGTCGAAGTGCAGGTACGGGGTCATCTGGACGGGCATCGGGACCTCCGGGAATCGGTGTGGGCACAGGTGTAGACCCCGGCACCGACAGAACTGAGCGGTCAGGCCTCGACGAACCCGGAGAATGCGCCGGACGGCTCAGCCCACTGCTCCGACACCGACGTCACCCGTCCCGGGGTGTCCCCGCCGCGCAGCAGCTCCAGCAGGCGCTCACAGGAGGCGCGGTCACCCTCCGCGGTCACCGCGACCCGGCCGTCGGACAGGTTGCGGGCCTGGCCGACCAGGCCGAGCTCGAGTGCCCGCGACCGCGTCCACCAGCGGAAACCGACGCCCTGTACCTCCCCCTGGACCCATGCGATCAGCCGAACGGTCGAATCTGTGTTGCCACTCACAGTGCTGATACGTTACCGGCTGTGACCCGACGACGCACACCGCGCGCCGCGAGCGCCGTGCTCGGTGGGGTGGGGGCCGGCGCCGTGCTGGCCATGGCCGCCCCGCTCGCCGCACCGGCGCTCACCGCGGCGGGCTGGACCGACGCCGAACGGGCCGGTGGACGGGCGTCCGACACCGTGCCCCTCCGGGCGGTCGGTGCCGCGTACGCGACGACGGCCCCGACCGGCACCGGTGCACGCCCCACGGTCGACGGCGCCCCCGTCGACGGCGCCGCGCTCGTCCGCGGCGCGCTCGCCGCGGCCCCGGCCGCCCCGGGCTCCTCCGTCCGCACCGCACTCGACGCGCTCGCCGCGCACGAGGCCGCGGCCACCGCCGCCGCCGCGAGGACGACCGGCCCCGCCACCGGACGGGCCCCCGCGGCCCGCTCGGCGGCCCCGTCGGCGACGGGTGTCGTGGCCGGGCTGTCCGGTGAGCTCGCCCGGGTCGTCGCGCTGACCAACGCCGAGCGGGCCGCCGCAGGATGCGGTGCGCTGCGGGCCGACCCGCGGATCAGCGCGGCCGCCCAGGGCCACAGCGAGGACATGGCGGCCCAGGGCTACTTCGCCCACGACAGCCGCGACGGGCGCGACTTCGCCGACCGCATCACCGCGGCGGGCTACGCCTCCCCCGGCGCGGAGAACATCGCGATGGGACAGCCGGACGCGGCGACCGTGGTCGCGGACTGGATGGAGTCCCCCGGGCACCGGAAGAACATCCTCGACTGCTCGCTGACCACGATCGGCGTCGGGCTGGCCGACGGCTACTGGACCCAGGACTTCGGCCGCTGAGGGACACGCCGCCTCAGCCGTCGAACCGGTACCCCATCCCCGCCTCGGTGATCAGGTACTTCGGCCGCGACGGCACCGGCTCCAGCTTGCGCCGCAGCTGGGCGAGGTAGACCCGCAGGTAGTGGGTCTCGGTGCCGTACTGCGGCCCCCAGACCTCGCGCAGCAGCCGCTTCTGCTCGACGAGCTTCCCGCGGTGGCGCACCAGCAGCTCCAGGATCCCCCATTCGGTCGGGGTCAGGTGCACCTCGGCGCCGTCGGCGCGCACGACCGTCTTGGCCGCCAGGTCGACGGTGAAGTCCGCGGTGGTCACCACGGCCTCACCGTCGACGGACGACACCGCGGCGCGGCGCACGGCGGCCCGCAGCCGGGCCAGCAGCTCCGCCATCCCGAACGGCTTGGTGACGTAGTCGTCGGCGCCGGCGTCGAGCGCCCGCACCTTGTCGGTGGAGTCGGTGCGCGCGGACAGCACGATCACCGGCACCGTGCTCCAGCCGCGCAGCCCCTCGACGACCTCGGTGCCGTCGAGGTCGGGCAGCCCCAGGTCGAGCACGACGACGTCCGGGTGCCCGTCCGCGGCCACCCGCAGCGCCGCCGAGCCGTCCGCGGCGACGAGCACCGTGTAGCCGTGCGCGGTCAGATTGATCCGCAGGGCCCGCAGGATCTGCGGGTCGTCGTCGACGACCAGCACCCGCACCCCGTTCCCGCCCCCGCTCATCGGGCCGCCCCCACCGGCGCGGCGGGCAGCGAGATGACCACGGTGGGACCGCCGCCCGGGGTGTCCTCCGCGGTCAGCTCGCCGCCCATCACCACGGTCAGCCCCTGCGCCACCGACAGGCCCAGGCCGAGCCCGGACGTCGCGTCGCGGTCGCCGAGGCGCTGGAAGGCGGCGAACAGCGCGTCGCGTTCGCGCGGGGCGACTCCGCGGCCCCGGTCGACGACGCGCAGCTCGACCCGGTCGGAGTAGGCGCTGGCGCGCAGGACCACCTCCGTCCCGCCGTGCCGCAGCGCGTTGTCGACGACGTTGGCGAGCACCCGGTCGAGCAGGCCCGCGTCGGCGAGCACGTCGGGCAGGTCCTCGTCGATCTCGACCCGGACCCGGTCGGCGCCCTCCAGGCCGAGCAGCGCGGTGGCGGCCACCTCGTCGTAGCCGACCGGGGCGAGCAGCGGGGTCACCGCGCCCGCGGCGAGCCGGGAGGAGTCGAGCAGGTTGTCCACCAGGCCGGTGAGCCGGTCCGCGGACTCCTCGACGGTCGCCAGCAGCTCGGCGCGGTCGTCGGGCCCGAGCGGGAGGTGCTCGTCGCGCAGGCTGCCCGCGGCGGCCTTGATCGAGGTCAGCGGGCTGCACAGGTCGTGTCCGACGGCGGAGAGCAGCGCGCCCCGGGTCTCGTTGGCGGCCGCGCGGCGCTCGGCGTCGGCGGCGCCCGCCTCGGCACGCTGCCCGCGCAGCGCCAGCAGCGCCTGCCCACCGACGACCTCCAGCAGCCTGCGGTCGGCAGCGGGCAGGGCCCGGCCGGTCCCGACCAGGTGCAGACCCTCGTCGACGACGACGTCCACGTCGGCCTTCTCCGGCCGGTCGCACGCCCCGGCGTCGCCGGTGCACGCCACCCGGCGCCACACCCGGTCCTCGCCCTGCTCGAGCAGGGCCACCGACTGCAGTGCCCAGGTCTCGCGGACCCGGTCCAGCAGCCGCGGCAGCGGGTCGGACCGGGTCAGCACGGTCCGCGCGAACGACGCGAGCAGCGCCGCCTCGGCCCGGGCCCGCACCGCCTGCTCCGCGCGCCGGGCCGCCCGGTCGACGACGAGCGCCACCAGCACCCCCACCAGCAGCATCGTGGACACGGTGATGACGTTGCCGGGGTTGGCGATCGCGAGCGAGTACAGCGGCGAGGACAGGAAGAAGTTCAGCAGCAGCCCACCGAGCAGCGCGGCGAGCAGCGCCGGACCGAGCCCGCCCGCCAGCGCGGCGAGCACGGTCGCGAGGAAGTAGAGGACGACGTCGGTGGACAGGTCCACCCAGTCGGTCAGCGCGATCCCGATCACGGTCGCCGCCGCCGGGGCGAGCACGGCGGTCACCCAGCCGAGCGCCTGGCGCCCCGCCGGCAGCCCGTTGCGCAGCCTCGGCAGCCGCAGGGCCCGCCCGGCGGCGGAGTGGGTGACCATGTGCACGTCGATCGGTCCGGACTCCTGGACCACCCGCGCCCCGATGCCGGGGGCGAAGACCCGGGCCAGCCGGGAGCGCCGGGAGGTGCCCAGCACCAGCTGGGTGGCGTTGGCCCCGCGGGCGAAGTCGAGCAGGGCGTCGTCGACGGACTCCCCGACGACGGTGTGGAAGCTCGCGCCGACCCCCTCGGCCATCCGCCGGACCCGGTCCGCGGCCCCGACACCGGTGGCGGCGAGGCCGTCGCCGCGCAGCACGTGCACCGCCATCAGGTCGGCGCCGCCGGAGCGTTTCGCGATCCGGGCGGCGCGGCGCAGCACGGTCTCGGACTCCCGGCCGCCGGTCAGCGCGACCACCACCCGTTCGCGGGTCTCCCACACGTCGGACACCTGCTGCTCGGTGCGGTAGCGGCGCAGCACCACGTCCACCTCGTCGGCGATCCACAGCAGCGCGAGCTCCCGCAGCGCGACGAGGTTGGGGACCCGGAAGTAGTGCGCGAGGGCGGCGTCGACGCGTTCGGGTCTGTAACGAGAACGGTGGTTCCGGCGATGTTGTCAGTAGTGCTCGGCGCCCGGCCAGCGGTCACCGAAAGTGATGGCGAAGGCGTTGAGGACTGGCTTCCAGCGCATCATCCATCGGGTGTGGCCTCGTCCGGTCGGGTCGAGGCTGCGGGTGACAAGGTACAGACATTTCATCGCGGCCTGCTCGCTGGGGAAATGCCCTCGCGCTCGGACCGCTCGCCGGTAGCGGGCGTTCAACGATTCGATCGCGTTCGTCGTACAGATCACCCTCCGGACCTCGATGTCGTAGTCGAGGAACGGCACGAACTCGGTCCAGGCGTTACGCCACAAACGTATCATCGCCGGATAGGCTCGCCCCCACTCGTCATCGAGATCATCCAGCGCGGCTGCAGCGGCATCGGCGGTGGACGCGGTGTAAATAGCTC
>NZ_VRMC01000179.1:0-4061 GCF_008369905.1 Pseudonocardia sp. EV170527-09 | reverse complement strand
CGCACTCGGCTGCGACCAACGCGGGCGCGTGAGGAGACCTTCCGCAGATGCGGGTCCACGACGGCGTTCATCGCGCGCGCGGTGTCATCCAGTGTGAAGTGCACCGGCCGGTAGGCGACCAGGACCTCATGTCCGTGCTCGTCTGGCCTGGCGACCAGCGAACTCTCGCGCATCCCTGCCCCCTCACCTCGGTCCGGTACCGAGAACTGTACCGATGGCGGTGCTGTGACTGAGTGCTTCCGGTGAGCGTGTCCTCGCGCAGGGGCTGCTACGCGTTCACGCCGCCGGACGAAGCTCCGGTCGAGGGTGTCCCCGCCTGGCGCAGCAGGCGCCGTCCCGCCTGCCTCCATCGGCCGGATATACCCAGCCGGACCAGCACATCTCTGACGCTGGCCCCGGCCGTGGGTCCGAAGGGACGGCTTTGGTGTGGGGGACCGAGGAATCATCAGTTGACGAGGTGGTGTCGCACACCGCCGCGAGGCGTGGTCGCCGTGTTTGGGTGCAGCTATCCCGGCCCCGCGCGCCCGGCGTGAGCTATGCCCGATATGCGGATTTGACGCTGCCTGCGGGCGCTACCGCGTCGGCGACCTGCAGGGTATGCCCTGGTCAGCGTCGTGGTGGCGAGCTACTCGAGTGCGTGTCAGGCGGTCGGAGTCGAGTATCGCCCTGGCCGGTGCTCCAGAGCACCGTTTGACGATCCACTGCGAGGTCCTGCCGCCGGCGCTCGCAGCCCGGCAGGTGTCGCGGTCGCGGTTCCGGGCCACCGCGGTCGCCGACATCAAAGCCGCCCGCGGCTTCGGCGCCTCCGCAGCCGAGCAGCGCCGCCGCGCCGGCGGCCACGACCAGGAGGCCGCGGTCGCGGCCGGGCACGCCCTGGTCCGCTACACCCTCACCGCCGCCGTCACCGTCCCCGCCGAATGGGTCATCGAGGACCACGCCGCCGGGCTGGAGAACGACGCCGCCGCCCGCTTCGACCTGCTGCGCCTGGAACTGCTCCAGGACGCCGGGTTCGCCGCCGCCGCCCTGCCCCTCGGCTACGGGCTACCCGGCCGGGCCGAGCGGCGGTGGCGACAGTGACCCGCCAGACCCGCCAGGATCGGCGTCGGGTGCGGCAGCGCGGACGGTCGACCGGTGAGCTGCTGGCCGGGTTCACCGAACTCGACCTGGCCTCCATCGCTCCCGCCGGTCTGGGTGTTACATCCCGCGTGGGTGATTTTCCTGACGGTGACCTCGGGGATGGGGATCGGATTAGGTGGGATGCCGCTCCCCGGCACGGGTGGCGTCGACCGGGCCACGGATGGTCACCGGTGGATGCTCCCGCCCGCCTCCCGGTCTTCCGGGCGACCACCGCGCAGGTCGGCGGCCTGTTCCCCCTTCTGGCCGCGGGCGGGGTCCCGGCGGTCGGAGCCCGGATGGGCTACGACGCCTCCTCCGGGTCCGCGTTCTACGCCCACCCCGCCGAGTGGGTCGCCCCCGGTGACGGGCGGGCGAAACTGGTCACCAACCCGAACATGATGTTCTACGGCGAACCCGGCCGCGGGAAGTCCTCGACCGTGTTGGCGTTCTGTCTGCGGATGATGCCGTTCGGGTTCAAGACGTTGATCTCCGGGGACCGCAAAGGCGAGTACACCCCGGTGCTGCGCGCGCTGGGGATCGAGCCGATCGTGCTCGGGGCCGGGTCCCCGCGCCGGCTCAACGCCCTCGACCTCGGCCCGCTGCGTGTCCGCTGGGACACCTGGAGCCACGACCGGCAGCGCCGGGAGTTGGAGGTGGTCCTGGTCCGCTGGAACCGGCTACTGCTCGCGTTGTCGGCGGACCAGGGTTACGCGCCGACGGTGACCGACGAGTACGTCCTGCATACTGTGCTGCGCTGGCTCATCGGCGCCGACGACACCACCACCGGACTACGACCGGTCACGATCCCCCAGGTCACCCGCCTCCTCGCCGACCCGGACGACGCTCTGTGGCTGTTGGAGATCTCGGCCGGTGTGTTCGTCGGTAAGGTGACCACACGGGTCCGGGAGCTGCTGTGGCTGCGCACCGTCGACATGGTGAAGACCGGACGGGCGATCATGGTCTTCTCGGCCGACAATGAGCAAGGTCTCGACTTCCGCACTCACAAGCACGACTGGATCCCAACCGAGATCGAAGGCATCACGCTGATGCTGCGGCCGAACCCGGAGAATGAGCAGAGGCGGCCCACAGGAGATCCGGACCGAAGCACCGGCTGGAGCAGCGCCAGCCGACGACGGCGCTTCCGAGGTCGTTGAGGATTCGCCCCATGCTCCGGCTGAGCAGTCGGCATCGGAAAGTCCATGGAGAAGCAGCCCCGGCGCGCCCATTGTTGCTGGTCAGGAAGGTCGTCCCCGCGCCCACGGGGGTGGTCCCCCGCTCATCCTCGACCGCGGCGGACAGGTCGAGTCGTCCCCGCGCCCGCGGGGGGTGGTCCACCGGGCCGCGGCGAGCGCACCCAAGGCGCCCTGGGTGTGGTTCATCGTCCGTCATGGTCGCGGCGGCCGTCGGGGCGTGGGCAGCGCACCGGGCGAGGACCCTGGAGCTGAGCGAACGGACGAGACCTGTCATCTGCAATTGTCGCAGCAAGACCAGCAGCTCTCGCTCCTCGGTGGTGAGTTCGGCGGCCAGGTCGTCGAGCTGACCCTCTCGACTGGATGATTCTCAGACGAGGATGGCGAACAGCCCGCCGCCGACAACCGCTCCCAGGACCGAACCGACGGCGACCTGGGCGGTGGTGTGGTCGTTGATGCGCACCCGTGACCAGGCCACAGCAGAAACCAGGAGCAGCGATAGCCACCACAGGGGACCGTAGGTGACGACCAGCACGATGGCGGCGCCACCGCACACCGCAGCGTGCATGGACACCTTCCACCCGGTGGTGATGGCGCCGGCGACGAACAGGGTGGCCAACATGATCACGTCGAGTGCGATCACGGGCCACGGTGCGGAGAGCACGACCAGGAGACCGAGGCCGAGCAAGCTCAACACGATCAACACGAGGAACGGGATCAGGCAGCCTTCACGGTTGCGCACGTGGTGGCCGTCTCAGCGCCCGGACCGCGCTCCCCACACGATCACGGCCATGGGGAGGATGCTGCTGGTCAGCGCGACGAGCAGACCCCAGCCCAGGGTCGGCAGGATCTGCTGTGTCGCGGCCCAGGCGACGGCGAGCGGGAGGAGAGTGACCACGACCGAAGGAGCGAGGATCTCGGTTAGTACGCTGGCCAGGCGATAAGTTGGGGTCGACCGGGAGACGGGGTGTTCAGTGTCGGCGTCCATGGCGGTACGGACGCTACCGGGGGTCTACTCGCGTGCATTCGGGCCGTCGCCGTCGGCCGCCCAGCCGCTTGCCGCGTCGCCTCTGCCCGCCGGGGTACTGCTGATGTGGTCATGCAGCTCAGGGGAGCGTTGCAAGGCCTGATGGGCGCGTAGCAGCCGCATCGCCTCGTTCTCCACGTCGACCATCGCGACGTCATCGACCGCGGTGAACGAGATCAGGTCATCGTGGGTCCGCCTCGGGGGATTCTGCTGCAGTTCGATCGGGACGCCGACCGCGAGCACGAGCGCATCGCCGGCGGCTTCGGCATCGCGGAGGCTCTGCCCGCCGTGCCTAGCTGTGATGTCCAGGGAGGTTGTCCCGTCCGGGGGCGGTGAGTCTGGCTGACAGACGAAGGCCTCCGGTTGTGAAGTGGAGCTGTCGAGGAACCGCTTCACCCACCGGAGGCCTTCGTGTCCCACGCTAACGCCGCTCTGACCCCGCGCGCCCGGCTGCGGCTCGCTCAACTCGTCGTCGAGCACGGCTGGACCCACACCGCGGCCGCGACAATGTTCATGGTCTCCGCGCGGACCGCCAAGAAGTGGTCCGACCGCTACCGGGCCGAGGGGCCGGCGGGGATGGCCGACCGCAGCTCACGGCCGAGGTCCTCACCGACGAAGACCCGTGTCGGTCTGGTGCGGCGAATCGTACGGCTGCGCTGGCGGCACCGGCTGGGCCCGGTCCAGATCGCCGGGCGCCTGGGCATGGCCGCCTCGACCGTGCACGCGGT
>NZ_VRMC01000178.1:0-4155 GCF_008369905.1 Pseudonocardia sp. EV170527-09 | reverse complement strand
GCGCCTGATTGTGGGCATACCAGGGCTGGTAGGTGCCGTCCGGCTTCCGATTCCGAGCGATCTCACGATACACCGACTGATAAGATTTCCCGACGCGATCCGCGATCCTCTTCACCGGATCCCCGGCCTTCAGGCCGTCCGCGATCTCGATGCGATCGTCCTGACTGAAATAGCGGTCGCTGATCCGGCGCTCCACGATATGCACGGCGCCAGCATCGAGGAACCACAGCGAGCCACAGCTCACCGACACGCCGACCAGTCGCGCCGCCACCGAGCTCCTGACACCCGACCGAATCAGGTCGAAATAACGCCTCTTGAGTTCTGGCGGCATCTTGTTCGGGGCAAACCGAGGCATTCGAATCTCCCATCCTGGAGATTCGCAACGACCGATGGAATCCGCCCGGTCTATCCGGTGATCTTCGTGGACGCCATCCACGTCAAGATCCGCGACGGCCAGGTCACCAACCGGCCCTTCTACGTCGTCATCGGCGTCACCGTGGACGGCCGCCGTGACGTGCTGGGGATCTGGGCCGGCGACGGCGGAGAGGGGGCGAAGTACTGGCTCGCGGTCCTGACCGAGATCAAGAACCGGGGCGCCACCGACGTGTGCATCGCGGTCTGCGACGGGCTCAGCGGGCTCGGCGAGGCGATCACCACGGTCTGGCCGCAGACCATCGTGCAGACCTGTGTGCTGCACCTGATCCGCAACAGCTTCCGCTACGCCAGCCGCAAGTACTGGGACCAGATCGCCAAGGACCTGCGCCCGATCTACACCGCCCCGACCGAGGCCGCCGCCGCAGCACGGTTCGCCGAGTTCAACGACCGGTGGGGCGGGCAGTACCCGGCGATCATCGCGCTCTGGAACAACGCCTGGTCGGAGTTCGTGCCGTTCCTCGACTACGATGTGGAGATCCGCAAGGTCATCTGCAGCACGAACGCGATCGAGTCCTTGAACGCCCGCTACCGACGAGCCGTCCGGGCCCGAGGGCACTTCCCCACAGAGCAGGCCGCGCTGAAGTGCCTCTACCTGGTCACCCGCTCGCTCGACCCGACCGGGAAGGGCCGATCCCGGTGGACGATGCACTGGAAGCCGGGTGGGGTGCGCGATGCTTGATCGGTGTCGCGTACTGCTGTCCTGACCGATGCTCAGTGGGCCCGGCTGGGCCCGCTCCTGCCCTCGTCGGACGGGCGTCGTGGGCGGCCGTTTCGCGACTCACAGCGAGTGGTGGAGGGGATCATCTACCGGTATCGGTGCGGGCTGGCCTGGCGTGATGTCCCGTCCGAGTTCGGGCCGTGGCAGACGTTGTGGAAGCGACACCGCCGCTATGCAGGTGATGGCACCTGGGACCACGTTCTCGCTGCTTTGCTGGTCGACGAGGCCAGGGTGCGGGCGTAGTGCGTGCGGCACCGTTGCCAGCTCGAACCGGGCAGCGCCGCCTCGACTGCCGAAACCAGGCCCTGATGGGCATCGGAGATCACTAACAGGTCATAGAAGCATCTCAATGGACAAACCACCCCGAACGCGCCAGAAGCGACCACGAGAGCACAATCCACGACAACATTACTAATCGCCAGAACGCATCATCACGAAACAACGCTACGCATCCAGGCGACCATCACACGTAGCCGGACTTGACGACTTATCGAATGCCGTGCTCTACTCCGTAGATGAGCACGTCGGAGCTGACTCGCCGCGTTATCGCGCTTGCGCTGGCCGCAGTGATTCCAGTGGGGTTGATGACAGGACTTGCCCATGCTGCGCCTGGGTCTCGGATCGCTGGCACGTACACCCGTGCAGTGGCGCCTGGTAACGATGCAGATAAAATTTCCGGTTTGACGCAGTTCTTTGAGCAGGTCAACGCAGTGCCGGACGCAGTGCTCCAACAGGGCGACGCTGCTACGCATGCGTGGCTGAAGGATCGCCAGAACGGCGGGCCGCAGGCGCGTGCTGACGTCATGGGGTGCGTAGGAGGCATCACTATGGCAATCGGGGGTGCATTGATCCCGGCGGCTAAAATTTTGAAACTCAAGAAGCTGGTCGCCGAGCTCGGCGGAATCAAGGAAGCCGTTCAGACCTTCGCGGGAGCTGGTTTCTCATGGGAGAAAATTCAGGCACTCGGAGGCCCCCTGGCGGCACTTGGCGGAGAGCTCCTCGGCATCACCGCGATCCGCAACAATTGCTTCAATTAACTGGCGTCGACCGTGAGTACTAGGAGAATGACCGGCAATGGGTTGGCCTGCGTCCTGGCGCTGGCTGGGGTTGTGTTTCTTGCTGTGGACGGAACATGGACTCTGTCGTTGGGGTTTTTCGGGCTCGGGGTCGCGTCAGCAGGGATGTTCGGGAGAACAACGATCTGGCCGTCTGCCGAGGAGCGCAAGCAAGTAGACCATGTTCGTGGCCCGAAGATTGACCCGGTCGAGCTGCGCAGATGGAGAGAGAAGCACCCCGATCTCAGCTTCTCCGAGGCAGTCAATGCCTTCCGGAAGGAAAAGAGGTAGATCGGTGATGGCGTTGCGGCTGTCCCGCGTCAAGCAGTTGGCAGGATTTCAGGTTCGGGAAAGTTGTGGATCTTCGGGTCGGCCAGGCCGAGGTGGACCTGCAGCGGCCGGTTCCAGGACAGCGCCTCGTGCGGGCGCGCGGTGTTTGTAGGCCCAGGACTCCCGAAGCTACGGCCAGGTACAAAGTAGAGCGTTGTAGCTGGTCACGAGCTCGACGCGGCCGTCCTGGGATTGAGTCCGGGCCAGGCGTGGCGACTTTGTCGTCAGCTGTGGCAGGCGGACTCGAGGATCTTCGTCGTCGGCGCGTAGGCCGACGACGAGCCTGCATCGTCGCCGACCGAGCCGCGGTGATCGATCAGGAGAAAGGTGCCCTTCGGAGTACCGGAGTCGGGCACGAACAGCCGCAGGGTGGAGCTCGCCGTGCTGGCAGGGCCGGTCACGTTGATGGTGACTGTCTTCGCGGACCTGCCGCTGGCTCCACCATCGTCGAAGGTCAATCCCTCGGGGGCGGGCAGGCTCTGGCCGTAGACGTGTTCCTGGAATGCCTCCAACAGCTCGGGACGTCGTTGCTGCTCCCAGCTCTGCACGTCGTCGACCTGTCCACCGCCGTCGATGACGAGCGGGGTTCGGGAGTGTCCGATCAACGGTGTAACCGGCGTTGATGGATATCAGATGGTGCCGGGGACGATACGGCCTTGGAAGGTGATCGCGAACGCGTTCAGCGCCGGCTTCCACCGCATCGACCACCGGGCCCGGCCTTTCCTGGTCGGGTCTAGTGAGCGGGTGACCAGGTAGAGACACTTGAGCGCGGCCTGCTCGGTCGGGAAGTGCTCTCGGACGCGGACCGCGCGCCGGTAGCGTGCGTTGAGCGACTCGATCGCGTTGGTGCTGCAGCCGGGGTTCCACAGATCAGGTAGCTGCCTAGTTCGCGAAAAGTGGGTCTGAGCTGGGGGAATGCCGGTTGGCCCGGTGACGGGGCGTGTCACTAGGCGGTGGTGTTCGTGCTGGTCAGGGTGTTGCGGGGGTGGCTTCGACGATGCGGCGGGGTTCGGGCAGGTCGAGCGCGGCGAGGATTTTCTTCTGGCCGGTGGTGAGTTCGGTGCGCTGCCGGAACGAGCCGGCTGGGCCGGTGAAGGTGCCCAGGTGCAGGCGCTGGAGTTCGTCGCGGATCTCGGCCCAGGTCTGCCCGGTCTTGGTCTCGGCGATGCGGATGAGCAGCAGCGCCAGCCAGCACAGCAGTGAGCTTGGCCCCCTGCGCCGGACACTGACGGTGTGGGGTCAGTGATCTTGGTGTGGTGGGGTGTGGGCTGTTTCGTAGTCGGCTGGGCTGAGCATCCCGATGCTGGAGTGGCGCCTGATCGGGTTGTACCAGCACTCTATCCACTCGAATATCGCATTGGCAAGATCGGCGCGGCTTTTCCAGGATCTGGAGTCGAGTAGTTCCAGCTGCATCGTCCCCCAGAAGGACTCGACCATCGAGTTGTCGTAACAATCGCCGACCGAGCCCATGGAACCGACTAGTCCCGCCTCGATCAGTCGGCGCCCGAACGCCCAGGACGTGAATTGCGAGCCGTGGTCGGAATGTAGGATCGCCGAGTACGGTTCGGGACTGCGACGGGTGATGGCCATGCCGAGCGCGTCGGTGACGAGTTCGGT
>NZ_VRMC01000177.1:0-4221 GCF_008369905.1 Pseudonocardia sp. EV170527-09 | reverse complement strand
GTCACCCGCAGCCTCGACCCGACCGGACGAGGCCACACCCGATGGATGATGCGCTGGAAGCCAGTCCTCAACGCCTTCGCCATCACTTTCGGTGACCGCTGGCCGGGCGCCGAGCACTACTGACAACATCGCCGGAACCACCGTTCTCGTTACAGACCCCCGGTGAGCGCCCACAACCGTCCAGGCCGGGGCGGCGGCTGCCGGCCGACCCCCGGCCGGTCAAGATCCTGCAGGACGCGGGCCGCGCGGAGATGGCGGCCAACCTTCGCGCGGAGATGGATCTGGACCCACGGACCGCGTCAGCGGTATGGATGTCAGTGCGCCGGGTCGTGGGCGCCTGGATCGATCCGAGAGTGCGGGACCTGCTGAGCCCGGCCCACGGGCGTGGCCTGGATGTGCGCCGGTTCATCGGCCAGGGCGGCTCGCTGTTCCTGATCGCCGACCAGCAGCAGGCGGCGGAAGCAGTCCCTGTGCTGACCGCGTTGGCCGAGCACTTCCTGCGCACCGCGCAGGACATGGCCATGGACTACCCGGCACGACGGGCCGACCCGCCGGTCACCGTGGTGTTCGACGAGCTCGCCAACGGCACCCCCGTCCCGCGCCTGGCTGAGGTCATCTCCGACGCCGCCGGCCGAGGAGTCGTGATCCACTGGGCCGCTCAGTCCCTCGCACAGCTCGAACGCCTTTTCGGGTCCGTCGGCGAGCGCGAGGTCCGCGACAACACCACCACCCTCACCGCCTGGGGCGGGATCAAGGACGACCGCACCCTGCAGTGGCTCTCCGACATCTGCGGCACCTACGAACGCACCCGACGTCAGAGCCAGGCCGACGGGCTGTTCAGCAGGGAACGCCACAGCTACAGCACCGAAACCGTCCCGGTAATGCGCCCCGGACAGATCCGCGAGCTGCCCGCCGGAAAGGTGCTGGCAATCCACCGCGGTGTTCGCTGCTTCGTCGCCGACGCCGTCGACGTCACCAAACGGCCCGACAGCACCCAGATCGACGCCGACGTCGCCACCCTGCGCGACGGCACCGCGATCCCGATCGACGACCGCGGCTACCGCACCGGATCTCTACACAGCGAGCGAAGGACCTAAAGCCATGACCAGCCCACAGCAACAGCCCGCGGCAGCCCTTGGACGATCCCCACCGCACCGAGCCAAGACGACGACTCCCCGGACGACGATTTCCCGGACGGCGACACACAAGCCCCGAAACCGCTGGTCCTCGACGGCCGCGACCGGGGTCGACGACGTGCAGGCCTGGGAGCAGCAACGACGTCCCGAGCTGTTGGAGGCATTCCAGGAACACGTCTACGGTCAGAGCCTGCCCGACCCAGAGAAGATCACCTTCGACGATAGTGGCGGCAGATCCGCGAAGACGGTCACCATCACCGTCACCGGAGCCGGATCGGCGAGCTTCACCCTGCGGCTGTTCGTGCCCGACTCCGGCACCCCGAAGGGCACCTTCCTCCTGATCGATCACCGAGGCTCGGTCGGCGATGATGCGGGCTCGTCGTCGGGCTATGCGCCGACGGCGAAGATCCTCGACGCCGCCGCTCTTCGACGTCGGTGATCCCCTGGCTGCTCCACCGTTCGACGCGCACGAGGTGCAGTTCCGCATGCCGTTGTCGCTGTCGGCGCTGCTGGACGGCATGGCCACAGCGGCTTGGACGAGGACGTCGCGGCATGGGGGACGACCTACGCGCAGCTGGTGCAGGAGCAGGTTCTGCGTTGGGTGCAGGAGGCGTGCGGCTACGCGGCCGATCCAGCGAGCGGGCCGGCCGGCGCGCCTGGAGCTGGCCGCGGTAAGGCCGCCACCTCGCGATGGCACAGCAATAGGGGCGCTGCCATCTGGCTGCGTTAGCGCTACATGGTAGCGGTCGGTAGGCTACCATGTCGCACTACAGCAGCTACCGCATCGCGGATTGAGATCGCAATGGTCGCTACCAGAATGCTTCCATTAAGCTATCAAGACGCATACAGAGAGCTTCCTAACTGCGTTATTACAGCTACTTGCTCACTGTGCCATTGCGTTCCTACCGCTGGACTAACGCCTTCAATCTGCGGACCGCTCGCAGATCTGCCGCCGTCTGCACGCTGCCTGATTGCAGGCTCATACCTGAGGTCTCGCTGCCGCTCAGCTTGCGGTCAGCTCTCTTATGGCTGATAGGCCGCAGCATGCGAGCTATATCTAGGCAGCGACACCGCTGGCACAAGACTGTCCGATCGCCGCAGCACCGCCTCTGTTACGCTGTGTAGCTGCGACAAGCACGCCACACCGTGGCGGTCCGCATGCACCTCGACCGCGTCTGGTCTACTAGCCCACGGCCTCTGCTCGACCATCACCCTCGCCACGGGCACTCCCGGGCTCTGTGGACTGCGAAGGAGACTCACCGCGATGCTTCCCCGCACGACAGCTGTCATCAACGGGAAGGGCGGCGTCGGGAAAACGTCTGTTGCCACGAACCTGGCTGCGCTGGTGGCCGCGGCTGGTTACCGGGTGCTCCTTGTCGACATGGACGCACAGGGGAACGTCTCAGATGACCTCGGTATCAAGGGGACGGCGTCCGACGACCAGGGCGCCTCGATGGTCGCCGCGTTGATCACCGGAGCACCCCTTCGGCCAGTTCTCAACGTCCGCGCCAGCTTGGACCTCGTCTGCGGAGGTGACCAGCTCGCTCAACTCGTCGGGACCCTCGTCGGTCGGCAGATGCAGGGTGAGGACGTCTCCGCAGTTTTGCAGGACGCGCTGGCCCCGGTGGCGGGGAACTACGACCTGGTCCTGATCGACTGCCCGCCTGGGGAGCGGGTAATCCAGCGACTGATCATGACGACGTCTCAGTTCCTTCTGATCCCGACCAAGAGCGACAGGTCCTCGCTCGATGGCCTTGCTGCCGTCGCCAAGATGTTCGGATCAGTCACTGCGTCGACGAACCCGGACCTCGAGCTCCTGGGGGTCGTCCTGTTCGGAATCGGATCGTCGGCCAAGCGGATCAAGGAAGACACCCGAGCCCAGATTGAGCGGGATCTAGGCACCGCAGATCTGGTGTTCCGGACGACCATCCGTCACGTGGAGTCCGCTGCGGTCGGCGGACGGAGCGCCGGGCTGGTGATACACGAGCTGGAAGAGCAGCTGCCAGAGCAGCGACGCGCCTACTTCGAGGCCCTCCGCGACCGGGGGTGTGGTCTGCACCGTACCGACCGACCAGCACCCCGGGTCGCCGCAAGTTCTGCCGGCCTGGCCGGTGATTACGCGGCCTTGGCAGAAGAGGTACTGGACCGTATCGCCATCCGTTTGGAGATTCCGGCATGACGAATTCCGACATGACGGATCGGGATCTGTCCGCGTTCCGGAAGCCCGCATCGCGGGCAGGAAACCTCTCGGGCCGACTGGGACGTTCTGCCCATGCGCCGACCGAGCCGACTCCTGTGCAGGCCCAGGGCACGGAGGATGACGCTCTGGGCACGTCCCCGCTCCCGACAACTCCTCCGTCCAGTGCGGCCGCCCGACCGAGTAGGCCAGCGGACAAGAAGGCGTCGACCGCACGTGACGTGAAGTCGTCCTACTCGGTATATCTACCCGATGATCTGCTGGATCGGGTGGCCACGCAGCTCGATGGGCGCACGCTCGGGGAGTTCGTGCTCGACGGCTATGAGCAGGTCTACGGCGACCTGCCCCAGCGATTCCGGCCTCCGTCGACGTCAGCATCTGGTCTTCCACCGCGCACGCGCCGCCCAAGGCGGTCCGCGGGAACGCTGCGGGAACGGCATCCGCGCTGGACCGAGGTGGAGTTCGCCGTGTTGGAGGCGCAGCGGCTGGAGCTGGGCGCTCCGTCGCGATCGGAATTCGTCACCGCAGTCCTCGAGCTCTACCTAGGCAGCAACTAACCACCCCGTCAGCGCCAGCGTTGGCAGACCTGACGCGACATCTGTCGACGACGGCCTGAGACTGACCCCCTGACGTCGGATTGGGATTGACCCCTTCTGGGCGACGCTGAGGGGGTGTTGTCGGTGGAGGACTGGTCCGAGATCCGTCGTCTGCATCGGGCGGAGGGTGTCCCGATCAAGGAGATCTCCCGCCGGCTGGGAGTCGCGCGGAACACGGTGCGTTCGGCGCTGCGGGCGCCGGGCCCACCGCGGCGGGAACGGGGCCCGCGGGGTTCGCTGGCTGATGCGGTCGAGCCGCAGGTGCGGGCTCTGTTGGCGCAGTTCCCGCGGA
>NZ_VRMC01000176.1:0-4262 GCF_008369905.1 Pseudonocardia sp. EV170527-09 | reverse complement strand
GAGCTATTTACACCGCGTCCACCGCCGATGCCGCTGCAGCCGCGCTGGATGATCTCGATGACGAGTGGGGGCGAGCCTATCCGGCGATGATACGTTTGTGGCGTAACGCCTGGACCGAGTTCGTGCCGTTCCTCGACTACGACATCGAGGTCCGGAGGGTGATCTGTACGACGAACGCGATCGAATCGTTGAACGCCCGCTACCGGCGAGCGGTCCGAGCGCGAGGGCATTTCCCCAGCGAGCAGGCCGCGATGAAATGTCTGTACCTTGTCACCCGCAGCCTCGACCCGACCGGACGAGGCCACACCCGATGGATGATGCGCTGGAAGCCAGTCCTCAACGCCTTCGCCATCACTTTCGGTGACCGCTGGCCGGGCGCCGAGCACTACTGACAACATCGCCGGAACCACCGTTCTCGTTACAGACCCTCCACGTCGGCGTGTACGAGGACCCGGACGAGCTGATCTCGGTCGCGAGCGCCCGCACGGTGACCCGGATGGCCGAGGTCGCCGGGGTCGGCCCGGGCACCCGGGTGCTGGACCTGGGAGCCGGCTACGGCGGCGCGGCCCGCCGGCTGGCGGCCGGGCACGGGGCCGCGGTGCACTGCCTCAACCTCTCCCCCGTCGAGAACGCCCGCAACGAGCGGATGACCCGGGAGCAGGGGCTGGACGAGCAGGTCACCGTCACGACCGGTAGCTACGAGGCCGTGCCGGTCGAGGACTCCTCGGTGGACCTGGTGTGGTCCCAGGACGCGTTCCTGCACTCCGGCGACCGGGACCGGGTGCTCGACGAGGTCGCCCGGGTGCTGCGCCCGGGCGGGCAGATGGTGTTCACCGACCCGATGGCCGTCGACGGGCTGGACCAGTCCTCGATCCAGCCGATCCTGGACCGGATCGCGCTGTCCACGATGGGCACACCCGGCTTCTACACCGAGGGGCTGGAACGACGCGGCTTCACCGGTGTGCGGTTCCACGACCACGCCGGGCAGCTGCCGACGCACTACCGCCGGGTGCGCGAGGAGCTCGTCGCGCACGAGGAGGAGCTGTCGTCGTCGATCTCGCGGCCCTACCTGACCGCCATGAAGGCCGGCCTGCAGCACTGGGTGGACGGCGGACGGGCCGGGAAGCTCACCTGGGGCATCGTGCACGCCGTCCGGTCCTGAGGACCGCCCCCGGTCAGCCGCCCAGGAAGGCGCGGACCGCGGCAGTCGTCGCGGCGGGCTGCTCGTCGACGAGGAAGTACCCGGCGCCGGCGAGTGCCTCACCGGTGACCAGGTCCGGGTCGGCGGCGGCGCGGCGCCACACCTCCAGCGGGCTCTCGGCGTTGGCACCGACGACGCCGCGCTCGCCCCACAGCACCAGGGTGGGCGCGGCGATCCGCTCCCCCGCCCGGTCCGAGGCGGCGTCGTGGTCGAGGTCGATCGAGGCGCCCGCCCGGTAGTCCTCCAGCATCGCGTGCCGGGCGGCCGGGTCGGCGAACGCGCGCTCGTAGGAGGCCAGTGCCTCGGGCGGGTGCGCGTCGAGCCCGGAGCCCCAGCCGCCGAGCAACGAGTGCAGGAAGCCGATCGGGTCGCCGGCGATGAGCCGTTCGGGCAGGTCGGCGGGCTGGATGAACAGGAACCAGTGGTAGTACGCCGTCGCCAGCGCCCGGTCGGTGTGGGCGTAGACGTAGGCGGTGGGAAGGATGTCCAGCAACGCCGCCCGCGTGACGCGCTCGGGGTGGTCGAGCAGCATCCGGTGGGTGACGCGGGCGCCGCGGTCGTGGGCGACGACGGCGAAGGTGTCGAAGCCGAGGCGGGCCATCACGTCGACCTGGTCGGCGGCCATCGCCCGGAACGAGTAGCCGGCGTGGTTCTCGCCGTCGGCGGGGCGGCCGGACTCGCCGTAGCCGCGCAGGTCCGTCGCGACGACGGTGTGGTCGCGCGCCAGGTCCGCCGCGAGCGGCCCCCACATGGCGTGGGTCTGCGGGAAGCCGTGCAGCAGCAGCACCGGCGGGCCCTGTCCGCCGCGCACCCCGTGGACGACGACCCGCTCCTCGGGCGGCCCGACGGTCAGGTCGAAGGCGTCGAACTCGGCTGTTCCGGACACGGGTGCCGTCCTCCCTGGTCGCCTCGCGCACCGGCGGCGGCCGGGCGTGCCACATCGAACACCCAGAACCGCAGCACCGCGAACCGCAGCAGCCCGCCGACGAGGCTCGCGGCGGCGACGACAGCCGCCTCCTCCCCCGGCGTGGTGGCCCCGGCGATCTGGTGCAGCGCGAGCAGCACCGCCGAGGTGTAGGTCGCGTAGAACGCGACGGTGCCCGCGTCGTGCACCCACTCGCGCAGCCGGTGCGCGGGGGCGCCGTCGAAGGCGAAGCGGCGGCTGGCCTCGGTGCTGACCGCGGTGGTGAGGACCAGCGCGACCAGGTTCGCCGGGACGGCCGGGAGCACCGGGCGCAACAGCAGGAACAGCGCGGCGTTCAGCGCGGTCGCCCCGCCGCCGACGACGGCGTAGCGGGCGAGCTGCACGGCGAGGGAGTACCGCCGCGACACCGCGGCGACGGCGCCCGTCACGCGCCCGCGGACCCGGGCGGCGGACTGCGTCGGATCACCGAACGGCACGTGTGCCGACTGCGCTGCGTCCACCGGTCCTCCCGCCCCTGCTGGGTAGATCTTCGCAGGAGTACCCCCGAAGGATCACCCGAATCAACCGGACGCGTCACACCCGCCACACCGGTGAGGTCCCGGGCGGGCGCGGCCGGGGGCCGTCACAGCGTGAGGAACACCGTCTCCCCCTCGCCGCGCAGCCGGATGTCGAACCGGTACCGGCCCGGCCCGTCCGCGACGGCGACGAGCGTGTTCCGGCGGTCGGCCGGGACGGCGGTGAGCAGCGGGTCGGTGGTGTGCGCCGCGGCGTGCTCGGGGAAGTAGATGCGGGTGACCACGCGGTCGAGCAGGCCACGGGCGAACACCGAGACGTTCACGTGCGGAGCCTCGGCGGGGCGCGCATCGGCACCGCGCGGAGCCTCGGCGGAGCGCGCATCGGCACCCTGCGGAGCCTCGACGGGCAGTGCACCCGGCAGCACGGTGCGGATCCACCACCGGCCCTCGTCGTCGGTGGGGCAGCGGCCGAAGCCGCGGAAGCCCTCGACGGACGACTTCGCCGCGCCGCGGGGGTCGTCGGGGTGGTCGAAACGGCCGTCCGGGTCGGCCTGCCAGGTCTCGACCAGCGCGTCGGGGACGAGCGCCCCGGCGCCGTCGAACACGGTCCCGCCGATCAGGACGGCGCCCGGGGTGCCGTCGGGCACGACGTCCGGGCCGTCCGGCCAGGGCAGACCCAGCGCGAGGTAGGGGCCGACGGTCTGGGTCGGGGTCAGCGGCAGGCTCATGCGTGGGGCTCCTCGAACGGGGTGGCGCCGCAGCCGCGCAGCACGATGTCGAACCGGAACGCCAGCGCCCACTCCGGGCGGGTGGCCTCCAGGTCGAAGGTGGACACCAGCCGCGTCCGCGCCTGCTCGGGCGTCGCGTTGTAGATCGGGTCCTGGGCGAACAGCGGGTCGTCCGGGAAGTACATCTGGGTCACCAGCCGCTGGGTGAACGCGCGCCCGAACAGCGAGAAGTGGATGTGCGCGGGGCGCCAGGCGTTGTGGTGGTTGCCCCAGGGGTAGGCGCCGGGCTTGATCGTGGTGAACGAGTAGCCGCCGTGGGCGTCGGTGAGGACCCGGCCGCCGCCGGTGAAGTTCGGGTCGAGCGGGGCGGGCCAGTTGTCCCAGCGGTGGGCGTAGCGGCCCGCGGCGTTGGCCTGCCAGACCTCGACCAGGGTGTCCGGGACGGGGCGGCCGTCGGAGTCGAGGACCCGGCCGAAGACGACGATCCGCTGTCCCTGGGCCTCACCGTGCGCGCCGACGGTGAGGTCGTCGTCGCCGGGGCGGACGGGCCCGGTGAGCAGTGGGCCGGTGATCTCGGTGAGCCGCTGGGGCAGGATCACCGGCTGCTCGGACGGCGCCCGCAGCGCGGTGCTGCGGTAGTCCGGTGAGAGCAGCGGTGCGTGGGTCCCGGCCGGGACGGGGGCGTAGCCCTGCATCGGCGGTCCTTCCTCGTGGTGGGTGGATCTAGATGTGATGTCCAGGGAGGTTGGTCAGCCTGGTGACTGGTGGCTGGCCGCCGATGGCGGAGTGAGCGCGGTGGTGATTGTAGAAGTGCAGCCAGCCGGGTAGGGCGTCGTTGCGTTGGCGGGTCGACTCATAGAGTCGGGCGTAGGCCCAGCCGTCGGCCAGGGTCC
>NZ_VRMC01000175.1:0-4472 GCF_008369905.1 Pseudonocardia sp. EV170527-09 | reverse complement strand
GACCGAGCCGAGCCCCGCACCCTCGGCCAGCTGTGGGACCAGGTCTCCCGACGGATGACCGCCCAGGAGCACGCCCGACGCGCGATCGCCGCCGGCTGGACGGAGACACCATGACCGCTGCCACCCCAGCCCCGTGCACCCGCCCCGGGGCCCACGTCGTGGCACACCCCGGCTCCGAGACGCCGCGGCCCTGAACCGCGATCGCTCAGACCGGGGTACACGACGGCTCCCTCCACCGAGGGTTCGACCTCGGGCACGACGCCGAGCAGACCGCCCTCGACGCCGGCCACGCCGTCCTGCAGACGCCCTCCTCCTTGCCGCGGCCGTGAGCAACGACGACGCGGCCGACGACGCCGTGACACGACGGGGGGTCTGTAACGAGAACGGTGGTTCCGGAACCACCGTTCTCGTTACAGACCCTTACAGACCCGATGAGCGAGCTGAGAACACTTCACTCACAGAGCGCGGCGTCGGGGAAGGGTCGCCCGGCGGCTCTGCGTCCTCGAGGGCTCGCACCTGAGGGACGAGTTCAGTCAGGATCTCGGCCTGTTCCTGGCTGTAACCGTCGAGCTCGCCCAGTTTGCGCTCGGCGTGGGTGTGGCGCTCGTCGTGAGCGCGCACTGTGGCACGTAGCCCGGCGACCGCCGCGAGCAGCCCGTCGATCCGGGGATCACCCGCCCCGGAACCGGTCATGGCCACCGCCCTCGGTCGGCGGGGTAGCTCTTGACCGCGAGCCACACCGCGGTGGGTCCGATCGCGGTGCGCGGGCCGGGGCCGGCGCCCGTGCCGGGGGCGGTGCTGGTTATGGCCGCCTTCCTGCTGTAACGGGGGCGGGTGAAGCGTGGTCGGTGAGGGCTCGTGGATCTCACAGGTTTCCCTCGAGCAGGGCGATGATCCGGTCGTTGAGTGCGTCGGCGTCGTCGGCGATGCCGTCGAGGAGGGCGAGGACCTCATCCAAGCTGGGCGCCTCCCGACCTGCGGCAGCGGGCGTGGGTGCAGTCGCGGCCGGTGTCGGCGTATGGGGAGCCGGTGTGTCCTGCTCGCTCTGCCGTGCTGCGCGGGCGGAGGCCAAGGCGAGCCGGGTACGGATGGTGCGCGCGGTGATGGGGCGGTAGTCGTCGTGCCAGCCGTAGCGGTCGATGGCCGGCAGGAGCGTGGCGGCGGCACGCCACCGCTGCGGTTCCCGGCACTCATGGCGGTGCGGATCGGTGGCGGTCGAGGCGTGGGCACTGGTGAGGTCCATGCGGGCTGACCCGCGCCCCAGGCCGTCGAGGGCGCCGAGGATGTCCAGCCAGCGCACGACGGCGCAGGCCGGGCAGCGCCGCGGGTCGACGGCGGCGGGCACAGGCCGTCCAGCCACCTGCACCCCGTCGGCGTCGACGGTGACCGCGGCGGGGACCAGCTCCCGGGCGCGAGACTGGGGCAGGCCCAGGACCACGGTGGCGACCAGCAGGAAGGCGTCCCGGTGGCCGTGGAGCCCGCGGGGCCAGCCACGGGTCGCGCAGGCGGCGATCATCTCCCCCGGGTCGGCACCGGCCGTCCGAGCCGGCCGCGGGGCCGGTGGTGCTGCGGGTCCGGTGTCCGGTCGTGGGAGCAGATGTCCGGCGTGGCGGTGGGCGGCGGCGATGGCGCGTACCCGCCGCGCCTGGGTGGCCGGGCGGGCCGGCACCGCTGCGAAGAACCCCGCCAGGGTGGCCACCGTGGTCGGCAGGGCCGGTTGCCCGGTCGCGGCGGCGTAGTCGCAGAACAACGCCCACTCCCGGCCGTAGCCGACACCGGCGGCGTCACGCGGTGGTTCTTTGTGAGTCGCCGGGTCTGCTCGACCGGCAGTTGATCGAGCAGCGTCGGGGACGGGGGTCATTGGGTACTCACAAGCCGAGCTGGGTTACGGCGTTGCCGACGAGGGGGGCGTGGTCGCGGTCGTAGGTTTCGATCATGGCGTCGCTGGTGTGGCGGGTCTGGCGGCGCACGGAGCGGTGGTCGGCGCCGTTGCGGCGGGCGGTGGTGACGAACCCGGCGCGTAGTGAGTGGAATCCCATTGGGCCGGGCAGGCCCGCGGCGTCGGCGCGTCGACGGACCATGGCGTGCAGGGCGTCGCCGGTCATCGGGGTGGCAGTGAGGGTGCCGCCGCGGCGGATCGCCCGCAGTAGCGGCGCGTGGCCCGCCAGCGCGGGTACCGGTGCCCGGAACGACCGGGCCGCTTGCTCGGGAGTCCCCGCGGCGCCGGTGTCGACCGGTGGGGAGGTGCCGATGTCGTCAGCACCGCCGCGAGAGCCGAGGACCGTGGGGTCGGGGTGCGGGAACAGGTGGTCCAGGTCGGGCCAGGGCGGGGTGGCCAGAACGGCGCGCATCAAGGCCGGGCGCCCGTGTGGGGCGGCGGCGAGCAGCCCCATCCAGCGCAGCACCGCGCACGGCGGGCAGGTCCCGGCCCGGGTGCCGTAGGGCAGCACCACGGTGGCGCCGCGACTGGTCTGGTCGGTCTTGGACCGGGCGATGCGCAGGTGCAGCCCGTCGACCGGGTGGAACGACGCGTCGGCGACGGTGAGGGCGGCGAGTTCGCTGCGGCGTAGCGCCCCGGTGAACCCGATCAGCAGCGCGGCGGCGTCGCGGGTGGCGATCAGCCCGGTCGGCCAGGTCCCGAATCCCGTGTCGGCGAGCACGGTGCGCAGGTCCTCCAGGAGCAGCGGGCGCATCTGGTGGGTGGCATGGGCGCGGGTGCGGCGGATGCCGGTCAGGACCGCGCCGACCGCCGGGTCCCGGGTCGGGGACGGGTGGCCGGCGTCGTGGTGCGCGGCGGCGATCGCGGCCAGGCGCCGACCCATCGTGGCCGGGGAGAACACCGCCTGCCCGTCCGGACTGCGGGTGGCCTCGAGGTCGGCCAGGTAGAGCCGCACGGTGTCCACCGCCGCCGGCAGAGCATCCAGCCCGGCTGCGCTGCACCAGCGGCGGAAGTGTGCCCAGTCCCCCGCATAGGCGGCGCGGGTGCGCGGTGCCCGAGCGGCGGTCGCGTGGGCGTCGGCCCGCGCGGCTAGCGCGGCCAGCGATGCGGCCCGGGCCGCCGCGGCCGCGACACCGTCGGGCAGCACCGCGGCGTCCAGACTGGTCCCGGGCTCGGCCGAGACGCCCGCAACCGCGCCCAGGTCGGCGCCCGGCCGGGCCTCGGCGGCCTTCTCCCCGCCCATCCGAGCCCCTCCCCGTCGGCCTGGACCTGCGCCCGCGGCCGCAGGATAGGTCAGATAACGCACGATTATCGCGTGCCTCCGCCGCGTAGGCGGAAGTGACCATGACTCGGTCCGCAGCAGTGGTCGCGGGGGTATATACACATAACAACAGTGGGTCTGACCTGCGGCGATGAGCACTGTGCTGGCTGGTCCGGGGGGATCCTGGCCGGTGACGGAGGTGCCGCGACGCGGGGACGACGAATCTGATCAGAACAGGGTGTCGCGGATGCGTAGCGGTCGGTAGCCGGTCGGGTCGAGCTGGGCGAGTTCGCCGTCGATGTCGACCTCGATGGCGCCGAAAAAGTTGATGTTCTCCGAGTGGGCCGGGGAGATGTGGGCCAGGACCTCGTCGTCGATGCGGCGGCCAGCCGCGCGCATCTGCTCGACGGCCAGGCCGTAGTACTCGGTCGTCCACGTGACCACGGCGTTGGTGACCAACGTGAGACACCACGCCTGCTCGGTCTGGCCCTCCAGGTGTCGGGCGCGGACCATGCCTTCGTGGGCGTAGAGCAGGTCCCGCTTGAGCGCGTGCAGCGACTCGCCCTTCGCTGCCCAGCCAGTCAGCTGCGCAGGCCCGACGGCTGGCTGCGCCATCGCCTGAGTTGGTGGCGCGACGCTCGCGGCCCGCTCGTCTCACCCACCGTCGACTCCCGCCAGCGCCGCTCGGCGGCCCTCGTCCGCGGCCACGCCGCGGCCGAACGACTGCCCTACGGCGCCACCGACCTGAGCCCCACCGATCTGCAGATCAGCAGCGACGACCACCGTGCCGCTCGCTCTGCCATCGTCCGTCAGTGGGCCGCCGAGTTCACCGCCCGCGGCAACGCCGCCCGCCCCGCGGCCGAAGTTGCCACGGTCGAAACCAGCAAGCGCTACTACCGCCGGATCAGCCGCGCACTCGACGAAGGGCGCACTCGCCGCGCAGCCACTCCCCCGCCGCTCGATCCGGCGGATGGTCACGGGGGCGTGCCTGCCTCAAGTGCCTCGGCCGACACGAGCTCACCGCGCAACAACGAATGCAATGCCCTCGATGAAGGTCGGACCGCCCACGAGCGTGCGCTCGCGCGGGCACGGGCTGAACGCACCTCTCGGTCTCTCCCCCGAGCTCACCGGAGGCTCCGATGACCGCCATGCCTCGCGTTATGACAGGAGTGGCGAAGCAGGGGCACCACCTGACACGTTCGACCGTCAGCCGCCGCAGGACCTCACGGCCGAACAGTCGGTGCTCGGCGGCATGCTGCTGAGCAAGGACGC
>NZ_VRMC01000174.1:0-4472 GCF_008369905.1 Pseudonocardia sp. EV170527-09 | reverse complement strand
CGCGTCTGATATCGTCGCTCGATTCCGCTGATTGCGGCGTGATCGAAGATCCCTTTTATGCGGATCCATCGCATGCTGTCTGTAGGTGTTCGCGCCTTGTGGTGGATTGTTTGGTTAGCCAGGTACAGTTGACCGGTCGACAGAGCGCGGTCGCGAACCAGATGAGTGGAGAGCAGTACTGTCCCACCTCTGAGTCGGTATTCCTCGAGCACGTAGTGAAGGTGTTCCGTACTGCTGTCGTCTAGATTTGCTGTTGGCTCGTCGAGCAGCACCAAAGCCGGGGAGCCAAGCAGACTACGGGCCACTCCGAGACGTCGCCGTTGGCCAAGAGACAACCTCATAAACGGGACGTCGGACACCTCGACTAAATTCAGTAGCTGCAAGACTCGGTCAGCCTCCGACCGGCACCGGCGGCCGAAGAGTCCACGCAGCGAGGAATAGTAGCGCAAGTTCTGGCGACAAGTTAGCCGATAGTAGAAGCTCCGCTCTGGGTACAGCGACACGCCAAGATTGCCGCGCGCCGCACTGGCCGCCGAAACGGTATTATGTCCAGCCACGGTAACTGATCCGGCTGTTGGTTCGAGTAGTCCGCATGCCAGCTTGAGCAGGGTAGTTTTCCCAGATCCGTTGGGCCCCGCCAGCGAGGTGATGCTAGCCGGAGTCAGATTCAGCGACACTCTGTCCAGTAGAGGGGTGGTTGTACCCGGAAACTGCAACATAACGTTATTAAAAGTCAACACAGTGAGCCTCCGGTGATGATTTTCTCGACAGAGGTGAGCCTAGTTCCCTCGGCCCAGGAGGCGAGTGCGACGCCCGCACCTCCAGAGCCAGTTAAAAATCCCGGAGAGTCAAGAGGCCACTGTTGTAGGTTGCGCAGCCCGAATACTAGGTCGGAATCGTACATTCCGAGCACGCGGCCTGCTAGATCCTGGGGAGTAAGAGCGGTGTCCGAGCCGATCCACAATCCGTTTTCGGTGAAATGGCGAGCAATCAGCAGTAGTCCGCCAACTCCGTGGCACAGTGACGGATTGTCGTCGTGTAGACTGAGCGGCGTCTGCGCGACTGAGTTTAATAACCGTTCTAGGCTAGCAGCAACATTGGCCTTGTCCGCTGCAACGGGCAGGTAGTCGCTGAAAGCGAGTACCGCTCCGATATTACCGTAACACCATCCGATTCGGGAGGAACGACCAGGACCTCCGCCAGACGATACCGGCACAGTAGGCTGCATGAAAGGCAACTCAGGACCGTGTTCGCATTCTATTACTGCGTTGACGATGGTCGTTGCGACACGCTCCGCGCCCTCGTGGACGACACTGCCACCCACATTGCGCTCAGCCGCACGAGCAAGCACCGACAGCACGCCGCACAATCCGTGTGCGTAGCCGAGATTAAGATACCCTCCGTGTAGGTCCGGTTGATGCTCACGTTCAAGAGGAGTAATCCGTGCCGGCGGAGTGCGGTATCCGTCGGTAGTTAAAGCCCATCGTGCCAAGCGATCCACGGCTGCGGAGAGGACTCCGGCGCTACGGTCCTCGATTCTGGGGATCTGAAGCAGCAAGCGTGTGGGCCCAGCGAGGCCACCGATGATGTCGTAGTCATCGGTTCCCAGCCCCGACCCCGGAACGGCGGCAAGATGCGTTTCAATTAGGTCGAGCATTAGATTGTCGACCTGTGTAACCGCGTTCCGGTACCGTTTTCCGGATCTACTGAGTGCCCGCAGCGCGTATGCCACGCAAGCGGCGCCGCCGAACAGCCCCATCACGGCGGTACCATGAGTCGCAACCCGGCTGGCGAGCGCGTCCGTAGCTCGGCTGATGTAGGGCAATGCAGCATGGTCCCAACCATCATGAGGCCGTAGCTCGTCGGCGGCAGCGAACACCAGTGCAACACCAAGGTCGCCGTGGTCTAGATCCAGTGGATCCCAGTACTGGCCTGGAATCCCAGTCAGCGGGTGCGGAACGCTGAGCATTCCTAGGTCAGGGTGCTCGCGAATGCGTGTCAGAATGTCCCAGCCCACCGCCGCCGCGTCACTTGGCTGGAAGATTTCTACCGCCCGACTATCAAGTCTCTCAGACATCTGTTGTTACCCTGTACTGGTTCGCACGGAGGATCGAGTCAAGCAGGAACAGGACACGGTACTCGTCACGACGGTCGAGCCCGAGCCTGTTGGCGAACATATGAACGAGACTCTGTCGGATCCGAACGCGGTATCCGACTCCCGGTATCTCCGCTAACATCTTCGCCACTCCACGACCAGGTTCGGCGAGCTGCCCGGCCAGCGCATCTGTCGCACGACTTCCGCCGGCGGAAACGTTCATCCGAACAGCAGATCTTGTAGATCGCCGGAGCACAGTATCGACATTCCTAAATTCTTCCCGATAACCCGCGCATGCATACTCCAGGACCTCCGCCACCTCTACCGAATTATCACAGATCACATGGAGATACGCTTTGATCAGTTCGGCGGCGTCGCGGTGTGCCGCCGACAACTCATCAAACTTTTCTTGCCCTCCTGCTGGAGTGAGCAACAACTCGGAGCGTGAGGCAAGAAATCCGGACTCGAAGCAAAACAGACTCTCTGCCGCACGGATCCCGTTTAGCCCGCCATATCTCTCAATCTCGCGCCGGTACGTGTTGATCGAGTAGTGAGAGACACGCTGCTGATCGAATAATTCAGTGAATAGCGTGGTCGCATCCGCCTCGTTAAGAAAATCGGATCGCAGCCGAATACGCAGGTGGTGGCCAACGGTGTCGTGGTAGCGCACATGGAACCACGATCCGTTCGGTAGGCGATGGACCAATCGCGCGAGTACGGAATTCTGGGACTCCCGAGATCCATAGAGACAGGCGTACCACCACTCTCGGCCAGGGGGAAGCACGCGCGCACGATGCAGGTCCACTGACCAGCGCGCGCGTTCCGGCGGGGGCGGCTGTTCCACAGCCTCATCGGCCGCAACTGAAACAACGACTTCGCCAACGTAACTGCGTCCGAATGCATCACGGACCCAACTAATTCTAGCCGGATCGGGAGCTTCTGAAAGCCAATAGACACCAGACGCCTGCTCTCGGCGGAGCAGATCTCGGTGGACACGATCACGAAGATCGAGGAGTAGACGATTATCTAGATTCCCGACATAAATATGATCGGGAACTCTCTTCTCGGAGATCCACCGCTGCAGAGCCCGGTCCTGTTCTAGCGGATCACCGATAAGGGTTGGCAGTCGCCACTGCGGCGCGACGAGCTCGACCTCGTCGAAAGTTACTCCGGGTAGGAAATCAAGAACCTCGTGCAGGTCTCCCCAGTGCCACATCGGGCGGATGACACCATCCGTAGCGACTTCTTCGAGAAAACGGACGAGATCTGTGGATACATCCGGCGCAACGAGGTTGCCAGCATAAATAGATAGGCGCTGCCCCGTAACGGAATGCACGAGGTAGAATCCTTCCGATCCAACCCCGACTAGAACGTCCTGTAATCGTAATGGCTCGGCGGTCGTATCGAAGTCGCCCGTAGTCAGCGCCATCCGCAGCGGCAACATCGATGGCACACGCGACACGTTGTTCACAGCAGCCCGGTTGCTTACATAGTCGATTTCGAAGAACTGGACTCCCGACCCCGAGACTGTTCGCTGGTGCGCCTCCGCACGGGCCATCTGCTCATGGCAGCGGGGATCGTGATGAGCGAATCGCCCGTGTGCACGCCCTGCCGGCATGCCGACCCCTACCGCGCCCAGGACCGCCTGGGCCGGGGCCTCAGCCGACGGGTTCTGCAGGTGCAGGAACACGTCGTACGACGCGGCCTGGCGGCCTGGCGCGATCGGCATCGTCCGGACGAGCTCCTCGGTGAGGGCCACGCGTGTTCGTCCGCCTTGGCGGGCCTGCTCTATTAGATTCGCCCGCAAGCGACGACCGGCACGCTGCACCTGTTCGGGAACATCCATGCGCGCACCTGCTAGCTGGTGCTGCGACGTCGGATACCCCGCTGGAAAGCCGACTCCGCGAACAGGATCCAGGACTTCATCCAACGGTACAAGCGTCTCTCCGAAATGATCCGCGAACCGTTCGGCGTGCGCCTGAATCTCTGGTTGCCAGGCCGCGACAGGAGTCGTGCGGATCAGCGCATGGAGTGCCTTCTCCGCCCAACGGACTACGTTGCTCGGCACATAACCACTGACGTCCAGTTGCAGGTCGACCTGTAACTCTTCCTGCGTCTTATTAGAATCAGCACGGAGCATCCGGTAGAGGTTCCTGATCTCGTCCTCGCCCTGACCTACTGCTGATCGAGCATACCGGTCGAGTGCTTTAGTGATATTCTCGATCCTCGTCGCGACCATCGGTTCGGAACGTAGCCGGGTGAGCGGATCGCGATCAAAGACAGATCCGTCCAACTCGGATACGATAAGTCCGGCATCACTCAACTCTCGCAGGAAGTCACGGAGAACTGTCGCGTCCACATCTGGAAACTCTGCAGC